>NZ_RZPW01000804.1:0-2697 GCF_003998455.1 Mesorhizobium sp. M7A.F.Ca.CA.001.08.2.1
ATCCAGGGGCGGCTCAATGCGCTCGCTGCGGCGCGGAAACAAAAGGTCGCGCAACGACCAGCCGCGGTTTTGCTGCTCCTGCGCCATGGCCGGCGCATGAAAGGCGCCAGCCACGCCGACGGCAAGCACGACCACGGCCAGGACGAGCACCGGCATGCGACGAACAAGCCCTGCGATGCGCGCAGCCGAAGCCAATCGTTTCCTCCGTCCCTTGGCGCGGCAAGGCCCGCGCCAACCCGATTGCTACAGTGTCTTTTGCGCGCCTGGAAGGCCGCGCGGCACCGCAGGCGGCTCTATTTCTGCCGGAGCCACTTCAGCACTTCCATGCTCGGATAGCCGTCCTGGGTCAAGCCGGCCTTGGCCTGGAAGGCCATGATGGCAGTCTTCGAGCCGTCGCCGATCTTGCCGTCGAACTTGCCGTCGTAAAGGCCATGCTGGGAAAGCCGCTTCTGCAGCTCCTGCCTTTCCTCGAAAGTAAGCTTGGTGAAAGGCCGCTTCCAGTCCTGCACCAGACCGCTCGAGCCGGCGATTTCGTCGGCAAGAAGGCCGACGGCCAGCGCATATTTGTCGGCGTTGTTGTAGGCCTTGATGACCGTGAAATTTCTGATCATCAGGAAGGCCGGCCCGCTGCGGCCGTCGGGCACCTTCAGCGTCGCCTTGTCGGAGCCGTTCTTGAACGGCTTGCCGTTGGCCCTGACGACGCCGAGCGCCTGCCACTGCGACAGTGTCTTGGAACCGCCGGGAAATTTTCCGGCTGGCAAGGCGACCTCATAGCCCCAGGTCTTGCCTGCCTGCCAGCCATTCTTCTTCAACAAATTGGCTGATGTCGCCAGCGCATCGGGGATCGAATTCCAGATGTCTCGCTTGCCATTGCCGTCCATGTCCACGGCATAGTGCAGATAGCTGGTCGGGATGAACTGGGTGTGGCCCATGGCGCCGGCCCAGGATCCGCTCAGATGGCTTTCGTCGATGTCGCCGGTCTGCAGGATCTTCAGCGCGGCGATCAGCTGTGTGCGGGCGAATTTCGCCCGCTTCGGATCGGCGTAGGCCAAGGTCGCCAGCGAGCGCACGACGTTGCGCATGATGTCGTCGCGCTTGAGGATCTCGCCATAATTCGATTCCATCGACCAGATGGCCAGCAGGATGTAGCGGTCGACGCCGAACCTGGCCTCGATCCGATCCAGCCACGGCTTCCATTTCCTGGCCATCTGCTGGCCGACGGCGACGGACTGATCATGGACGCGGTTGTCGAAATAGTCCCAGGCGGGGGCCGTGAATTCAGGCTGCGTGCGCGCCTTTTCCAGCACCACGGGATCGATATCCCTGATGTTCCTGAAGGCCTGGTCGTATAGGGCGCCGGAAACGCCGCTCTGCACGGCGGTGGCGCGGAAGCCGGCGACCCATTGCCGGAAACCGGCATCGGCGAAAGCGGGGCCAGGCATCAGCAGAGCGAGCGATAGGCTGGCTGCCGCCATGACGCTGGTAAGAATTTTTGCGGCATTGCGAACGGACATCTTTTCCTCCTTCTCTGTCTCAGGAAAGACCATTCATCGCCGAACCAGGTTAGGAATTAGTTTACCATAGGTGCCACCGGGAACGAAAAGACGCTTCGAAGCTTTACCGGTGGACGCTCCCCTCAGTTTCCCAGTAATCCCCAATTCCGGCGTGAAAATGTCTTGAAACGGGGATTGCGGAGCTGGCCCTCAAACGGATAATTGAAAGCATGAAGAGAGTTCGCAAGGCAGTCTTCCCGGTCGCCGGCCTCGGCACACGGTTTCTTCCGGCCACCAAGGCTGTCCCCAAGGAAATGCTGACCGTCGTCGACCGGCCGGTGATCCAGTATGTGGTGGATGAGGCGCGCGAGGCCGGCATCGAGCATTTCATCTTCGTCACCGGTCGCAACAAGGCCGTCATCGAGGACCATTTCGACATCCAGTTCGAACTCTATGACACGCTGGCCCAGCGCGGCAAGGACGACCAGCTCGCCCGCCTGCAGCGGCTGCAGCCGGCGCCGGGGCAGACCAGTTTCACACGCCAGCAGGTGCCGATGGGACTTGGCCACGCCGTCTGGTGCGCCCGCGAGCTCGTCGGCGACGAGCCCTTCGCGCTTTTGTTGCCTGACATGATCATGCAGTCGGAGAAGAGCTGCACGAAGGCAATGGTCGAGCTCTACGAGGAGACGGGCAACAACATCATCGCGGTGCAGGAATGCGATCCCGCCGAAACCCACAAATACGGCATCGTCGGCCGCGGCGAGGACACGCATCACGGCTTCCGTATCACCGAGATGGTGGAAAAGCCGAAGGCCGGCACCGCGCCGTCCAACCTCTACATCAACGGCCGCTACATCCTGCAGCCGGAGATCTTCAAGATCCTAGAAGGTCAGGAAAAAGGCGCCGGCAACGAGATCCAGCTCACCGACGCCATGCTGAAGCTGGAAAAGCAGCAGCCTTTCTACGGCTACCACTATCGAGGCCGCACGTTCGACTGCGGATCGCCGGAGGGTTTTGTCGAGGCCAATGTCGCCTTCGCGCTGTGGCGCAGCGACATGAACGAGAACATGGCGGGCGTCATCCGCACGCTTCTCGACGAGCTGAAGCCGTCAGAGCGCCGTGGCGCTGCGTTTTAAAACATCCTAGCGAGCGGCCGGATGTCGTTGGTGCGGCCGTTCAGCGCTGCACCTTGACGCCGAGGAAG
>NZ_RZPW01000805.1:0-2693 GCF_003998455.1 Mesorhizobium sp. M7A.F.Ca.CA.001.08.2.1
AGCCGAAGCCCAGCGTCACCAGCAGCACCACCCAGACGTAGATGCTGGACAGGTTCGCCCACAAAAGCGACGAGCCGATGATGCCCGACAGGATCATCAGCCCGCCCATAGTCGGCGTGCCGGCCTTCTTGAAATGTGTCTGCGGCCCGTCGGCGCGGATCGGCTGGCCCTTGCCTTGCCGCAGCCGCAGCGAATTGATGATGGTCGGTCCAAAGATGAAGACGATCAGCGCCGACGTGATCAGCGCCCCGCCGGTGCGGAAGGTGATGTAGCGGAAGACATTGAAGACCGAGACCTTGTCCGCAAAATCGACGAGCAGTGTGAACATGCGCTTTCGTCCCCCGACCTAGGTCTGTTTTCTGGTTGTCGATTCAGCCGGGAACTTGCCCAGCAGCGCATCGACCAGTTTTGCAAAACCGATGCCCTTCGACGATTTGATCATCACCACGTCACCTGGCTTGAGCGCGGCAAGCAGCACCGGCTTCAGCTCCTCGACACCGGCGCGGTATTCCGTCTTGATCTCAGCCGGCAGCGCTTCGGCCAGCGCCCGCATTTCCGGGCCGCCAAGAAAAACGGTCTGCGTGCCCGTGCCGACGATGAGGTCGGCAAGGGCCGCATGCAGCTTGGTCGAATGGTCGCCGAGTTCGAGCATGTCGCCGAGCACGGCGATGCGGCGGCCCTCGCCCGTCACCGGCGTCGCGTTGAGCAACGCCATGGCTGCAGCCATCGATGCCGGATTGGCGTTGTAGCTTTCGTCGATCAGCGTGATCGACCCGCCGGGGTGGCTCGAAGTCGAGCCACCGGGATGGCGCAGCACATGGCGCTTGCCGCGCCCGCGCTCGGCGGAGAGATCGGCCAGTGCTGAAGCAACCTTGTCGAGATCGGCGCCGACCAGATGCGCCGCACCCAGCACCGCCAGCACGTTCTGCACCATATGGCGGCCGGGCGCGCCGATCCGCGCCGTCACTTCGTGGCCGCCGATCCTCGCGGTGATGTCGGAATGATCCGCATGCAGTTCGCATTTGGTGAGCTTGAAGGTAGAGCGCGCATTCTCGCCGAAGCCGTAGACGTGCTCGACACCGGCGGCATGGGCCATCTTGTCGAGCAGCTTGAATCGGGCATCGTCGCGGTTGAGGACGGCGGCCCCCTCGGGCTCCAGCCCCTCGAAAATCTCGGCCTTGGCCTTGGCGATCTCGTCCAGATTGCGGAAAAAGCCGAGATGCGCCGCCGCGATCATAGTGACGATGGCGACATGCGGCCTCACCATCTTGACCAGCGGACGGATCTCGTCGGGATGGTTCATGCCGATCTCGAACACGGCATAGTCGCAATCATCAGGCATCCGCGCCAAGGTCAGCGGCACGCCCCAGTGATTGTTGAAGGACTGCGCCGAGGCATGCACCTTGCCTACGGCTTGCAGCACATGGCGCAGCGCTTCCTTGGTGGTGGTCTTGCCGGCCGAACCGGTCACAGCGATGATTTTCGCGCTCGAGCGGGCGCGCGATGCAACTCCAAGCTTTTCCAGCGCGACCAGCACATCCTCGACGACGATGATCGGCGCTGTCAGCCGGCCGAGCGACGGCAGCTTGCCTTCGGCCACCACCAGCACGCCAGCGCCAGCCTTGATGGCGGCGGTTGCGAAGTCATGGCCGTCCATCGCCTCGCCCTTGATGGCGAAGAAGGCGTCGCCCGGCTGCAGGCTGCGGCTGTCGATCGAAATGCCTGAAATGCCATCCGGCATCGGCCCGAGCGGCCGCCCGTCCATGGCGGCAACCAGCGCTTCGGAGGTCCACAGCAAGCTCATGCTGCACGCTCCGTGAGTGCCGCACGGACTTCCTCATGATCGGAGAAATGCAAGGTCTCGGAGCCGATCGTCTGGCCTTCCTCGTGGCCCTTACCGGCCACGATCAGCGTGTCGCCGGCATGCAGCATGGCGACCGCTTCGTGGATCGCCTGGCGCCGGTCGCCGATCTCGATGGCACCTGGAGCAGCGGCCAAAATAGCGGCACGGATCGTTTCCGGCACTTCGGAGCGCGGATTGTCGTCGGTGACGATGACGACATCGGCAAGCCGCGTCGCGATTTCGCCCATGATCGGCCTTTTTCCCCGGTCGCGGTCGCCGCCGCAGCCGAACACGACGATGACGCGGCCGGTGGTGAACGGCCGCACCGAGGCCAGCACGTTTTCAAGCGCGTCCGGCTTGTGGGCATAGTCGACATAGACCGGCGCGCCATTGCCGGTGGTGCCGACGAGGTCGAGCCGGCCCGGCGCGCCCTTCAGTTTCTCCAACGCCATCAAGGCCTTGGCGACAGGTGTTCCCGTGGAAATGGCAAGACCCGCCGAAACCAGCGCGTTCGAAATCTGGAAATCGCCGGCCAGCGGCAGGTCGATCTCGTAGAGCACGCCGTCGGCCTCGACTTCGGCCCGCTGGCGGTGGCGTTCGTGCTCGACCCGCTTCAGCCTGAGGAAGTCGCCATGGCGGCCGACCGTCAGCACATTGAGCCCGGCAGCCTTTGCGGCCACGGTCGTCGGCGCCGACCATGGATCGTCGGCGAAGATCACGGCCGGCGCGCCCTTCGGCAGCAACGTGTCGAACAGGCGCAATTTGGCGCGGTGATAATCCTCAATGGTCGGATGATAATCCATATGGTCGCGGCCGAGATTGGTGAAGCCGCCGGCAGCCAGCTTCACGC
>NZ_RZPW01000806.1:0-2691 GCF_003998455.1 Mesorhizobium sp. M7A.F.Ca.CA.001.08.2.1
AGGAGCCGGCCGTGTCGGTGATCATGCCGGTGTCGCTCGACCACGAGGCCTATCTCGGCGACCGTGTCGAACTGATCGCGGCCGAAAAGGCCGGCATCATCAAGCCCGGCTGTCCGGTGGTCATCGGCGCGCAGGAGAGCGAAACGGCTCTGCAGGTGCTGATCGAAACCGCCGAGCGGCTTGAATGCCCCACCTTCGTCTACGGCCAGGACTTCCTTGCCTTCGAGGAAAACGGCCGCATGGTCTACCAGGACGAAGACGGCTTGATGGACTTGCCGCCGCCCAGGCTGCCCGGCCGCCACCAGTTCGCCAATGCGGCGGCGGCGATCGCCGCGGTCAAAGCGGCCGGTTTCGAGATCAGCCATCGCGCCGCCGAAAAGGCGATGGTCAATGTCGCCTGGCCCGGCCGCATGCAGAAGCTCGTGCAGGGCCGGCTGGCCGAACTGGCACCCAAGGGCGCCGATATCTGGCTCGACGGCGGCCACAATCCGGGCGCCGGCGTGGTGGTTGCCGAAGCGCTGGCCGAGCAGGAAGAGAAGAACCCGCGTCCGCTGTTCCTCATCTCGGGCATGATCAACACCAAGGACCAGAGCGGCTATTTCCGTGCCTTCAAGGGCCTCGCCCGGCATGTCTACACGGTGCCGGTGAGCCTCAGCGAGGCCGGCGTGCCGAACGACGAACTGGCGATCCGCGCAACGGAAGCCGGGCTGACCGCCGAGCCGGTGAGTTCCGTCGCCAGCGCGCTGATGCTGCTGCGCGACACCTGGGACGGCCCGTCGCCACGCATCCTGATCAGCGGTTCGTTGTATCTGACCGGAGCGGTGCTGGCCGAGAACGGCACCCCGCCGACCTGAAGCAGGCGACTATTCATGCCTTGGGTGGCTGCGGCGGCTGAGGCCGAACCTTGGCTTTCGACCTTCAGAAATCCCACGGTGAGATCAGATCAAGGCTGGTGGTGCCAAAGTCGCTGAGATTGCGCGTTGCCAGCCGGCCACCGTTCACGCGCGCTATCGCCGCAATCATGCCATCGGGGGCTGACATACCGCGACCTTGGCGTGTCGCGGCCCCCATGATCTCGCCGTAAGCCAAGGCAGCATCTTCAGTCAGTCCAAAAATCCGGCCGGCAAATCGATGGCGCCACCGGGAAAGTCCCTGCTCCAGCCGATCGGCACGCTCATCAGGCCGTATTTTTTGGATGCCGAAGGCGATTTCAGCAATCGTCACTGTGGGAAGGGCCAGTTCAGCGTCATTGCGGACAAGCCATGCCAGGACAGCTTGGTCCGGCGCCTTCTTCAGACTCTCCGAAATCACGTTGGTATCGACGAAAATCAAAGCTCAAGTCCCGAATGAACCTGGCGGCCTTCGCGAATGATCTTTTCCAGATCGATGTCGGCGCCATGGTTTGCAGTCAAGCTGGCATAGAAGGTGGAAGCAGGTTCACGGCCAGCTTCACGAATTTCGTAGGATTCGAGCGCACGTTCGACCACATCGGCTATCGAACGATTTTCACGACGAGCAAGTCTATGAGCCAGGTCGCGTGCTTTTGCGCTTCGGACTGAGAGTTGTGGTTCGGCCATTTCGAACTCCCTTTTAGAACGGATATAGGCCGATCCACTGCTGCCATCAAGGTGGCAGTTGATGGCGTGCCATCACGCGGTGGATTTCCAGCGCATAAAGGCGTATTCGCCTTCATTGGCGTTGATGACGTCGTGCTCTACGCCCTCCTTGCGGAAATAGGGCGCGCCCTTCTTCATCTCGGCGAAGGATTCGCCGTCCTTGGTCAACAGCTTCACCTTGCCGTCCATCAGCGGCACGACGACATAGTCGTGGCCATGGCGATGCCAGCCGGTGTTCTCGCCCGGCGCGAAGCGGTATTCGGTGACGATGACGCGCTCGTTGTCGATGAAGACGGTGGCCTTGGCGGATCCGGTCATGGAGTTCTCCTGTCTGGCTCAAGCAGATGACATGGAGTGCCCGGATGCGAGAGCCAGAGCCACGCACCGATGACGCCAACAAAAAGCCCGGCGCGAGGCCGGGCTTGATATCAGGAATTTCAGATGGGTCAGGCGAGGTTGCCATTGATCCAGTGCGACAGCGCGGTCTTCGGCGCGGCACCGACCTTCATGTCGGCCATTTCGCCGCCCTTGAAGATCATCAGCGTCGGGATCGAGCGCACGCCGAACTGGGCGGCAAGCTCCGGATTCTCGTCGATGTTGAGCTTGGCGATCTTGACCTTGGCGCCAAGTTCGGTGGCGATATCTTCGAGCGCCGGCGCAATCATCTTGCAGGGACCGCACCATTCCGCCCAGAAATCGACGACGACCGGTACGTTGGCGTCAAGCACGTCAGCCTGGAAGTTGCTCTTGTCGACCTTCACGGTTGCCATATGGAAAAATCCTTTTGAAAGTTTTTGTCCCACCAAATGTGGTGGTGATCGCGCCCTTCTTCAAGCAGGTGTTGTGTCACGCTCCCGTGAGTCGAGCAAGGGCGTCGTCCAAGGCGCTGGCAGGCAGTTCGATCAGCCGCGGCGCCTCGGTGAACAGCAAGGCCGCCTTGACCGTGCGGCCGGGATAGAGCGGCTGCAACAGCGCGCGGTAGAGCGCCAACTGCAGGACATAGGCCGGCGGCACCTCGGCCAGACTGGCGGGCGCCGGCCGGGGGGTCTTGTAGTCGACAAAACATACCCTGTCC
>NZ_RZPW01000807.1:0-2689 GCF_003998455.1 Mesorhizobium sp. M7A.F.Ca.CA.001.08.2.1
GGTCGTGGCAGGCGCGGCTTGGGTCGCCATCCCCGCCTATTTCCGCGCCCGCTACAACACCAACGAGGTCGTCTCGACGATCCTGTCGAACTACGTGGCGGTGCTGCTCACATCCTACTTCACCATCTTCCTGTTCAAGCGGCCGGGCGGCTGGTCGGAGACGCCGCCGATCCTGGCGACATCCTATCTGCCGGAGATCTTCGCCTTCTCGCGGTTGAACTGGGGCCTGGTCATTGGCCTGGTGCTGGCGGTCGGCGCGGCCCTTGTCTTCCGCTACACCAAATGGGGTTACGGCGTCACGATGGTCGGCTCGGCGCCGAAATTCGCCGAATATGGCGGCATCAACGTGAAACGGCAGGGCTTCCTGGTCCTGCTGCTTTCGGGGGCCGTCGGCGGGCTGGCCGGCGGTGTCGAGACGCTCGGCGTCCACCACCGCTTCATGGAAGGATTTGCTCCCGGTTTCGGCTTCGACGGGCTGATCGCCGCCCTGCTTGCCAATGGCTCGCCTGTCGCCACCATCTTCACCGCACTGTTCTTCGGCGCCCTGCGCAACGGATCGCTGCTGCTCGAGGTCGACACCAGCGCGTCGCGCGAAATCATCACCGTGATCCAGGCGCTGATCATCCTCAGCGTGTCGGCCCAGGTGCTGGTGAGAAAGCGTGGCGACAGCCAGGCAGGGGAGCGGCGATGGAAATTCTAGACAAGCTCATCAACGTCGCGCTGATCGCTGCGACGCTTCGCACCACCGCGCCCATCCTTCTGGTCGCGCTTGGCGGCTCGTTCACCACCAAGGCCGGCATCTTCAACATCGGCCTCGAGGGGCAGATGCTGGTCGGCGCCTTCTTCGCCGTCCTTGGTTCGATCTGGACAGGTTCCGCACTGGCGGGCGTCGCCTGCGGCGTTGCGGCGGCGCTCGTCTTCGCCCTGGTTTTTGCTGTCCTGGTGGTGAGCTTCAAGGCAAATGAAGTTGTCGTCGGGCTGGCGCTCAACATCCTGGCCGGCGGCATGACGATCTCGCTGATGAAAGCGATCTTCGGCACGCGCGGTTCGATCGTCGGTCACGGCATCGTCGGCCTGCCGAAAGTCCAGCTGCCCGGCGCCCGCGACCTTCTCGGCTCCTGGGCGCCGCTGATCTCCGGTTTCACGCCGCTCGTCTATGCCGCCTTCATCGCCGTGCCGCTGCTGGTCGTCTGCTACAACAGGACGCGGCTCGGCCTCTATATCCGCGTGGTCGGCGAAAAGCCGGAAGCCGCCGAGGCGCTTGGCATCTCGATCACCCGCGTCCGCTACATCGCATCCCTGCTGTGCGGATTGCTGGCGGGCCTCGCCGGCGCGCATCTGTCCCTCGGCTACATCACCATGTTCACCGAAAACATGTCGTCGGGCCGTGGTTTCATGGCGGTGGCGATCCTGATCTTTTCCAACGGCGATCCGCTGAAGGTGCTGGCCGGCTGCCTGCTGTTCGGCTTCGCCGATGCCTTTTCGTTGCGCCTGCAGACGTTTGGCTATCCGTCCTACCTGGTTCTCACCGTCCCCTATGTCGTCGCGCTGATCGCATTGTTCGCGCTGTCCTACCGGGCGCGCCCGAGGATCATCGCGGAGACGCTGGAATCGATGCGGAAGCTGCTGTCGGTAGACAGGAACACTGAACCCGGCGGCAAAAATCCCCAGTGAAGGAAGCCTTTATGGAACGCATAATCCTCGACGTGGATTCAGCCGGCGACGATATTCTCGCCGTGCTGTTTGCAGCGGTCAATCCCAAGCTCCGGCTTGAGGGCGTGACCACCGTGACCGGTGCGGCCGGCCCGATCGAACAGGTCACCAACGTCGTCCTCAACACGCTGACGCTCGCCGGGCGTAACGATATCCCGGTTCACGCCGGCGCGTGGCGGCCGATCGTCGGCAACGCCAAGGCCGACATGGAGGCGCCGGTGCATTTCGAAAAACGGCTTGTCGCCCGCTTCGGCGATCGCCTGAAGAAGTTCAACCCGCCGGCGCCGACGCCGGTGCGGCAGGCCACGTCGGGACATGCGGTCGATTTCATAATCGAGACGGTCATGGCCAATCCGGGCGAGATCACGCTGGTGACGACCGGCCCGCTGACCAACGCGGCGATGGCGCTGTTGCAGGAGCCGCGATTGACCGGTGCACTCAAGCGGCTGATCGTGCTCGGCGGCAATTTCCAGACGCCGGGCAACATCACACCCCTGTCGGAGTACAACATCTGGGCCGATCCGGAGGCCTCGCGCATCGTGCTCAACGCCGATGTCGAGAAGATCCTGGTCCCCCTCGACATCTGCGAGGACAACCGCGTCGCCGACTCGATGCTGACGCGCGACGACATCGCCGACATGCAGGCCGTCGCCAGGGACAATCCCGTCCTTGAGATGATCGCCGACAGCTTCCCGATCTACATCGACATCTGGCGCGAATTCTTCGACCTCGTCGGGTTCCCGATGGATGACGTGATCACCGTGGCGCTGGCTTTCGATCCCGGCCTGGCGACGATGACCGAGCCGCTGTTCGCCGACGTCGTGCTCGACGGCAGGCTGGCGCGCGGCCAGACCGTCGCCTATCGCGGCCGGCAATTGCTGCCCGGCGGCGGGCCCAAGACCACCCGCATCTGCACCGGCCTGGACGGCCGGCGTTTCCTCGACGGCTTCAAGAAAACCATAGCGCGCTACGAGCG
>NZ_RZPW01000808.1:0-2689 GCF_003998455.1 Mesorhizobium sp. M7A.F.Ca.CA.001.08.2.1
AGCCCGTCTTCACACCCTTGGGCGTATCTTTCGAACAGTTCCACCTTTTCTGGATAAGGAAGGCGGTGTAAACGCTGGCAACCTTCGCACCGATAGTGGGCGGCAACGATGAACCAACGCCCTGGCTCAACCGAAGATAGTTTCTGGGAGAGCGGCATCAGGTCGCGTAACTCAAACTGCCGACGCCAGAATCAGCGTTATCCCCACCACCGTCGACCTTGTCGGACGTGTGAAGACCTTGAAGCGAGAGGACAAGCTAGGCCACGCGACTTTGCGGGCGATCCGTGAGGCGAAATCGTGATGTTAAATGAAGTAAGCCCGCCGCTGAGCACACAACAACAGCGACGGGCCTTGCTCGCCTACGCTTGGTGGGGATTGATAACCAAGCTGAACTTAACTTGGATTTCAGAAACAGGTTCCAGCGCTACCAAAAGATTTGATCGCAGGTGGCCCGGCACCGGGTCTCGAAATCGGTGGCGGGGCTTTGCTCGGCTTTTTCAAGGAGATTTCCTTACCAATCGCGTCCCGAACTTCCATTTCAGAGACATGTTCCCTGGTCGTGGGACAGACACTTCAGCCTTTACAGGACGGCTTGATTTGGGGGGCCTTGGGCGTCGCTAGTGCTTGAAGCGAAGCTTCTGCAAAGTCCGACCGTAGATGGTAGCGAACAGCAGAGGCGTCTCTGACTTCCATGCGGACGCAAGCAAGCTCGTCAAGCAAGACACGCCCGCTGGCGCATAAGGTTGGCACGGATCGCACGCGAAAGCTCGATGTCGCTGAGGCGTTGGGAATGGGAAAAGTCAGCCCGATGTAGCACGTTCGTTTATTGATCACCTAATTGCCCACTGCTGCGGGCGTAGGCGGAGATCGATCAGGTCCCCGCAGATCTGACAATGCCCGCTATGCGGATAGCGACGGCATCAAGTCCGCCCTGGCAATCTCGTCAGGACGTGTGCCGCCGCTTCGGCCGTGTGGGCAGTGCACCCGAGAAGGTCGCCACCGCCTAACCTTGCCGGGTATTGGCGACGCCGGCCTATTGGCGACGCAATCCCAAACTCTCCACGATCCCTCGCTCAATATGACAGTTGAATCTGTGCTGGTGATTTTCCATGCAACCTCGAGGGGAGAGATGGTTCTGCTTGGAATGGGAAGCGTGGTGGGCTGGGTGGCGTAAGGCCAAGGTATAGTATGCCAACGACGTTGATCTCCCTGAAGGATGTCGATCTGAAGCGCCGGATTGCGAGATGATCTCTAATGGCAACCGGTTGTGCTCCCCAATGATCTAAGTCAGGTCTGGAGACGAGCGGATGTCTCCAAGCAGCCTCACGTAGTCTGCCTCCGGCTGACCGTAGGTGCCATTTGCAGATGCCAGAAGGCCGCTGCGGTCCCGGATACGCACTTCGCCACGTCGGGAATAGATGAACCCGCGTCCTTCCAGCACCTGAAGCCCAACGGTAACTCCCGGACGCCTCGAGCCCAGCATGAGGGCTAGAAACTCATGGGTGATCACAACGCGTCCACCGTGGACCCGATCATCACACATTAGAAGCCATCGCGCCAAACGCTCTTCAAGGTTTGCGCGCGCGTTGATCAGCGCCGTATAGCTGGTCTGGATGTTGAGATACTGGACATAGCGCAAGAGTAAGAGGCGCAGCGTCGGGCTGTTCGAGAGTGCCGCCTTGAATGGCTCAGCTCCGATCCTGAAAGCGTTGCCGGGCAGCTGGACAAAACATTCATGCGCGGCATAGTCAGCCCCCATCACGAGCGCCGCACCAGTCATTCCCTCAAAACCGATAAGCGCAACCTCGGCTTCCCTCCCCAAGGTCCTCGCAACCACAGAACCGATGCCGTCCTCCAGGAAGTACATCGTAGTGATCTCCGAAGCGGCTTGCTCCAGATTCATTCTCAAATTGAGGGCACATGGCTCAAGGTGTGGCTGCAGAAGCGCTAGGTCATCGGGGTTGAGCCGACACAGCAATCCGTTTTTATAGGAATTGTTCTTTGGATTGGTCATGGCTCAATCCCGCCTGGGGCAAGAGCTTTCCAATCTCCTTGCCGTCCGCGCCCGTAAAAACGTGCAGACGATCTTGTGACGCTACGCCTCTTGGCGCGACAATCATAGGAGAATGCGAATCGATGCACGGCGAGCCCCCGCCACCGTGATTACAAAAGACTTGGAAGAAATGTCAGAGTTGGAAACGTACCGAGCTCGGGTTTGTACTAAACCGACATTCTGACGCCCCGGCCTGCCCGTCTTCATTTTGCCTGACCAGCGGAAGCGGCAACGGCCTAGTCTTGGCTTCTGACAGCAACGATGCGAGGCATGGCCGAGCCTCGCTTCGACTCCCGTGCCCGTCTCGCCATCTTGTACCTTCGTCGCGACCTGACTGCTTCCTCCGCCTGCTCGCGCGACATCTCCCCCGCGCGGCCAAACGGCTTCTTTTCTGGCATTCGATTGTCGTTGGCACGTTGGGTCACTGCCATGTCCGTCTCCGTTCGGAGCCGAACTTCGATTTGCCGGAACTATTCCATGCAGCACCCGCTGGTGCTGAGCGTGTTTTGAGCTGAGGTGAGGCGTTGTGAGGTCAAATTCCGTCGCGCTGCATTTCTAGCCTTGCATTAGAAACGCCATCCAGAATCCGGTGATAAAGCACGTCGAGCAAGTGGAGGTATTCAATCAATCTTGCCG
>NZ_RZPW01000809.1:0-2682 GCF_003998455.1 Mesorhizobium sp. M7A.F.Ca.CA.001.08.2.1
CCGGCAGCCGGCGTTTCCAGGCGCGCACCAGCGGCGTCAGCAGCAACAGGCGTTCGGTTGCCGAAATCGGCGGCGCCAGATCGATGGCCGCCGATGCCTCGGTCTCGAACGCGGCCTCATCCTCGTCGAATTCGCCGAGTGGCCGGATGACCGGCAGGATCGCCGAGCCGCCGCCGCCGCGTGCCGCCAGGCTGTCGACGAAGACACCCCGCAAGGCACGCGCGGCACGGCGTGTCGGCACATAGATGGTGGCATCGGCCAAAGCGAGCGGGTCGCCGTCGAATCGAAACCCCGGAACAAGACGACCGGCAAGCAGCGCCTCGGCAAGCGTCGGCAGAAACGGCGCTCCGGGCGGGATCGAGAAGACGCGGCTGGAGCCGCTCATTGCGACTCGATGAGCGCACCGGCGACCGCCGCTTCCGCGAGCGGTACGGCATCGGGCGTGCCGACGGTGATCCAGTGGCCATGCATGGGCATGCCGAACAGGCGCCCTGCGGCGATGGCGGAATCGAAATAGGCGTTGAGCGAGTGCGGCCCGGCCGGTGCGCCCTTGAACAGGCGCGGATGGACGATCGCCGCGCCGGCATAGATCAGCCCCGCCGGGTCGCCTTTCGAACGCCGCAAGCCGCCATCCGGCGCCACCAGGAAATCGGTGCTGCCGCAGTGTCCGGTCGCCTGTTGGAGATCCGCCAGCATCAGCAGAATATCCATTTTCGCCGCGTCCCATGCAAGGGCGAGGCGCTGGAGATTGAGAGGACCGTCATCGATCCAGAAGGTGTCGGCATTGAGGATGTAGAAGGGTCGCTCGCCCAGTTCCGGCAGCGCCTTGACGATGCCGCCGGCGGAATCGAGCAGTTGTTCGCTCTCATCGGAAATGACGATTTTTGGCGCGCGGCGGGCGGCGACATGGGCGACGATCTGTTCGGGAAAATAGTGGACGTTGACCACGGCCTTCGCGACACCGGCGGCAGCCAGGCTGTCGAGGCTCCAGTCGAGCAACGTCTTGCCGGCAATCCTGACCAGCGGCTTGGGAATGGTGTCGGTAATCGGCCGCATGCGTTTGCCAAGGCCGGCGGCAAGTACGATGGCGGTGTCCGGTCCTGCTGTCACAGCGCTCGCTCCTCCAGCAAACCGTGGGCGTCGTAGAACTCGCGCAGGCTTGCCAGCGCCGGATGAGACAAGGCCCGGCGCAGATAATCGCGAATGCGCGGCAGGTGTTTTAGATAATAGGGCTTGCCGTCGCGTTTTTCGAGGCGGACGAAGATGCCGAGGATCTTGGAATTTCGTTGCGCCGCCATGATGGCGTAGGATTCCAGGAAGCTTGCCTCGTCGAAAGCACCGGCTACGTGGCGCGCCGCGACATAGGCATCCAGCGTCTTTCTCTCGATCTCGGGCGACATCGTAACACGCGCGTCCATGGCCAGCGAGGCGACGTCATAGGCGGACGGGCCGATCAGCGCGTCCTGGAAATCGACGATGCCCAGCCGATCATGCCCTGAACGGTCGCCGCGCCAGATGATGTTGGGCGAATGAAAGTCGCGCAGCATCAGCGTATATTCGCGGCCGTGCAGCCGGTCGAGGAGCGCGCCCCATTGCTTGTGGTAGCCGGCGCGCAAGGCACCGCTTGCCGGGCTGCCCGTTATTGCCGGCACGTACCAGTCGACCAGCAGATCGGCCTCGATCATCATGGCCTCGCGGTCGAAAGGCGGGACATCGTGGAAGCCGCCATGCCCTGTTTCCAGGCGCTGCGGCCAGGTCCTGCCATGCATCATGGCCAGCAGCTCGGCCGCCGCCGCGCAGCGCTCGGGCAGCGGCTGGCCATCGCTGCCGAGGAACCCTTCCGAGCCAAGATGTTCGAGCAGCAGGAATCCCTGCTCCTGGTCCTCGGCATGGATTTCCGGAACGCTGACGCCGCCTGCCTTCAAGGCGCGGTCGATGGCGACGAAAGCGGAAACCGACTGGGCGGTGTGGGCGATCTCGGCATAGGGCTTGCCGTCGCGGACCGGCGGGCCGAGCACCAGCCGTGGCGAGTTCATCAGCACTTGCGGCTTTTGGCCCGGCAGCGAAACGATCTCGTAAGAGCGGGCAGAAGCATCGCCAATGAAATGGCGGCGCTGCGCTTGCGCCCAGCCGGCGCTCACGAGAAAGTCGCGCATGGCCAGCGACCGTGCGGCCCGATCGAAGGCAGGTCCCTGCCCCGACAATCGTGCCAGCCGGCCGTCGCCATGCTGGACGAGCTCGATCAGGACCGTGGTTTTCGGCAGATGGGCTTCCGCCCGCTCCGGCCATTCGACCAAAGCAGCACCTTGCGCCAAGGCTTCGTCGAAACCAAGCTCATCGATCTCGTCGGCCGAGGACAGGCGGTAGAGATCGAAATGATGCACCGGAATGCGGGTGTCGTAGCTCTGCACCAGCGTGAAGGTCGGGCTCGGAACGTCGAGGCCGGCATCGTCGGCCAAGGTCCTGATCAAGGCCCGCGCCAGCGTCGACTTGCCGGCGCCCAGATCGCCCTTCAGGGCAAGCACGTCGCCTGGGCGCAGCGACAGCGCCAGATCTTCGCCCAGCCGCGCTGTCTGGGTCTCGTCGGCGAGTAATCGCTCCAGCACCAGTCCGGTCATCTAACGCGCTACTCGGCCGCGGCACGGATGCCCGGCATGTCTGGAAAGGTGCAGATGACGGTCG
>NZ_RZPW01000080.1:0-13103 GCF_003998455.1 Mesorhizobium sp. M7A.F.Ca.CA.001.08.2.1
CTGGCGCAAATCAGCACCATGGACGAAAATGTAGCATAGCTGCTCTCACCCTGTCAAGAATAAATTCCTAATAACATGACCGCGGCCGGCGCAAACTGGCTGACACCGCCGGACCGGCCGTCGGACGATGTCTACTGCATGGCTTGCGACGTCTCGGAGCCCTGCTCCGAGGGGCGAGTTCGAGCTCCCGGACAAGAGCAACGAAAACGCCCTTGCGCCGGCGCGGTCTATCGGGCAAACCGGCCTTCCCTTGCGATTTTCCCGCCCGAGGCCTCCATGTCCACGACGATTTCGCCGCTTGCGCCGAAGAAATACCCGAAAATGCCAGAAATCGAGGGGGTGCGCATCGCAACCGCCGAGGCAGGGATAAAGTACAAGGGCCGCACCGATCTTTTGACCATGGTCTTCGATGAAGGCACTGCGGTCGCCGGCGTGTTCACGAAATCGAAATGCCCCTCGGCGCCGGTCGATTTCTGCCGGCAGAATCTCGGCGCGGGCAAGGCGCGGGTGCTGGTCGTCAATTCCGGCAACGACAACGCCTTCACCGGCAAGAAGGGCCGCGAGTCGACCGCACTGACCGGCGAGGCGGCGGCGAAGGCGGCCGGCTGCACGGCAGCGGAGGTTTTCATGGCCTCGACCGGCGTCATCGGCGAGCCGCTCGACACCAGCAAATTCAGCCATCTGCTCGCGGGGCTGGTCAGCAACGGCAAGCCCGAGCTGTGGACCGAAGCGGCAAAGGCGATCATGACCACGGATACCTATCCGAAAGTGGCGACCGCGACCGTCAAGCTCGGCGACACCGATGTCACCATCAACGGCATTTCCAAGGGCGCCGGCATGATCGCGCCCGACATGGCGACGATGCTCTCCTTCATCGCCACCGACGCGCCGATCGCCGCACCTGTCCTGCAGGATCTGTTGTCGCGCGGCACGGCCAAGACTTTCAACGCGGTCACCGTTGACAGCGACACCTCGACCAGCGACACGCTGCTGATCTTCGCCACCGGCAAGGCCGCCAGGCGCGGCGCGCCGGAGATAACCGATCCCAAGGATGCCCGTCTCGGCACGTTCCGCCGGGCGCTCGGCAAGGTGCTGAAATCGCTGGCGCTGCAGGTGGTGCGCGACGGCGAAGGCGCCCGCAAGCAGGTCGAAGTCACCGTCACCGGCGCCAAATCGGCGCGCTCGGCCAAGCGCATCGCGCTGTCGATCGCCAATTCGCCGCTGGTCAAGACGGCAGTCGCCGGCGAGGACGCCAATTGGGGACGCGTCGTCATGGCCGTCGGCAAGGCCGGCGAACCCGCCGATCGCGACCGGCTGTCGATCTGGTTCGGCGACAACAGGCTGGCGCATGAAGGCGAGCGCGACCCCGGCTATTCCGAGGCCGCGACGTCGGCCTACATGAAGCGCGACGATATCCGCATCCGCGCCGATATCGGCATCGGCCGCGGCAAGGCGACGGTGTGGACCTGCGACCTCACCAAGGAATATGTCGCCATCAATGGCGATTACCGGAGCTGACGGTTTTGAGCTCCAGGCATCCGGCAAGCATGCTCGCGATCGTACGCCGTTACGAGGCGGCCGGCTTTCGCGCCTGGCCGGCGGCCGCCGTCCACTATGACGGCACCTGGGTGGTGCGGCTGACCGCCGGCCATCCGGCCAAGCGGCTGAACTCGGTCAATCCGCTCGATCCCGGCGACATCCAGCACATTGCCGACCGTATCGGCCGGGCCAGCCGCCGTTTCGATGCCTATGGCAGGCCGCTGACATTCCGCATGTCGCCGTTGTCGGGTCCCGATCTTGCTGGCCATCTCGACCGTGAGGGATGGAGCCGGTTCGACGAGTCGCTGGTCATGCGGCTGCCGCTGGCCGATGCGCAACTCGACGCTGCCATGGACCAGATCCCGCTGAAAGACATCAGCCGCTTCATCGGCGCGTCGCTCAAGGTCAGCGGTTCGGATGTTTCGCTGCGCCCCGGCCTGTCGGAGATCATCGGCGCCATCCAGCCCGAAGCCGGGCTGTTCGCGCTCGAAGATGGATCAGAAGCGCTGGCGACGCTGATCTG
Organism: Mesorhizobium sp. M7A.F.Ca.CA.001.08.2.1; assembly: GCF_003998455.1. NCBI lineage: Bacteria > Pseudomonadati > Pseudomonadota > Alphaproteobacteria > Hyphomicrobiales > Phyllobacteriaceae > Mesorhizobium > Mesorhizobium sp. M7A.F.Ca.CA.001.08.2.1. The sequence continues at coordinate 2,063 of NZ_RZPW01000080.1, forward strand.
CGTGCATGACGGCGATCTCGCCGGCCTGTTCGAAGTCGCCACCGACAAGTCGGCACGCAACAGGGGCCACGGCCGCAACCTGATCCTGTCGGCACTGAAATGGGCACGGCTGCGGGGCGCACGGGAAGCCTGGCTGCAAGTCGAGGCCAACAATGTGCCGGCACTGGCGCTCTACCATTCGCTCGGCTTCGAGGAAGTCTATCGCTACCACTACCGCCGGCCGCCGGGTCATGAATGATGTCGTGATTGCCGGCAAGCGCCTGCTGCTGGTCGCCGCCTGCGCGCTGGTCGATGCCGACGGCCGGGTGCTTTTGGCGCAGCGGCCTCAGGGCAAGCAACTTGCCGGGCTGTGGGAATTTCCCGGCGGCAAGGTCGAGCCGGGCGAGACGCCCGAACAATGCATCATTCGCGAACTGCATGAGGAAATCGGCATCGAAACCGACATCCCGTGCCTGGCGCCGCTCACTTTCGCCAGCCATTCCTACGACGATTTCCACCTGCTGATGCCGCTGTTCATCTGCCGCCGCTTTCGCGGTATCGCGCAGCCCAGGGAAGGGCAGGCGCTGAAATGGGTAAGGCCGAAGCAGATGCGCGATTATCCGATGCCGCCGGCCGATGAGCCGCTGATCCCGTTCCTCATCGATCTTCTCTGAGGCTCCCGTCCGGCCGGTTCCTGGCCGAGGCGTTGTATCAGCCAGCATTAATGGAAGATTTATCTCGTCGTGAAAAATTGAAGCATGGCCGTTCGCGGCCGAGCCGTCGATTTGCCGGGGAGCGATAGCATGAGCCTAGACAGGGATTGGGACTCGATCCGGCCCGAGCGGGGGTTTCGCGCCGCCGATGCGGGCATGGGCATATTGCGCATAACGCTTCTGTTCGGTTCGGCCGCGGTGGCGCTGGCGCTGATCGCAACCCCTTTCCTCGACAGCCAGACACGCTCGCTGTCGGCCCGTGACGGTTTCGGCGGGCTCGACATGGCGGCCACAGGCTCGATCGGCCATCGCGAAACCTACACGCTGCGCCGCAGCGTGCTGCAGCCGCAGCCGAGCTCGGTCTGCATCATCAGGTCCAATGGCCGGAGCAGCGGCGACTGCTGACATGGTTAAGAAATTTCGCAAAGGCGGCGGTTTCACCGCCTGTTAAGCCTTTGCCGTTAACCTTTCTTAACAGGTCGGCTGTAAGGTCCCGGACAGAGGGGTTGAGGCCATGAAAGCAGTGCTGCTGGGTTTTCTGAACGACGAGACCGGCGCCACGGCCGTCGAATATGGCGTGATCATCGCCGTGCTGTCGCTGGCCATCGTCGGCGGTATCGGTGAGGTCCGCGACGGGATCATCTGGCTGTTCAGCGACAACAACAGCAAGCTTGCGAACGCTTTCGCACCCACTCCCTGATCCGGCTTTTCCGCGCCTGGGGCAGGATCATTGCCCGTCGGGCGCCTCCAGGATTGTTTTCAGCGAGACCTTGGCCGACCCTGGCTTCAGCGGTTTTTGCTGCGAAGCGTCGGGCGCCCAGCCGGACATCCAGACAATCGAGAAACTTGCCCTGACGCGGCCGTCGGGGTCGGAAAACCGCTCGGCGTAGATTTCCGCCGCGCGGGCAAACAGCTTGCGCGAGCCCGGCCGCCGGCTGCGATCGGTGAGCGCATTGGTCTCGCCCATGGCCCGCAGATCCGCGATCAGGTTGAACAGGCTGGCATAGCGCACCGTCACCGTCTCGACGTCGGCGACCGGCAGAGCGAGACCGGCGCGCTGCAGCAGCGCACCGGCATCGCGCACGTCGGTGAACGGGGCGACACGCGGGCTGGCGCCGCCGTAAAGCTCGGTCTCGGCCGCAAGCAGGCTTTCGCGCAACTCGAAAAGCGTACCGGCGCCGGCAAAGGCGCCGAGGAAAAGCCCATCCGGCCGCAACGCACGGCGGATCTGGATCAGCATGCCTGGGATGTCGTTCATGGCCTGCAGCGACAAGAGCGACACCGCCAGATCGAGGCTTTCCGGCTCGAACGGCACGGTTTCGAGCGGTGCGATCAGGCCGGCATCGCCACCGCTCAGGAAAGCCGTATCCGTCTCGACGCGGACAATGTCGGCGACCTTGCCGCTTTCAGCGAGCGTTTCGGCCGCCGCCGGCGTCTGGCAAAACAGCACGGCCGCCTTGCCGAACCGGCGCTCGACGGCGCCCAGCCGGTCGGCAAGGTCCTCGGCCGTGCGGCGCATGAGGAAGTCCGCGCCGTCGACCGGACGGGCAAGCGCGCGCCGCTTGTGCGTCAGCCACAGAGAGGTATCCATTATTGGCTGCAACGGGCAGATCCTTTGTTTGTCCACGCTCCGAGATCGTTGATATGGTGGCGCGCAGGAGCAACCACGTGGCCGATCCGATGCCCAAGATCAAGTCCATCGGGATCACGAACCTGGCCCGGTCGGTTGTCGGCTGGCCGGCGCGGATGCTGTTTCCGCCGGTCTGCGCCGGTTGCCGCCGGCATGTCTCGCAGCCGGGCGTGCTGTGCGGCGCCTGCTGGCCGAAGCTCAGGCTGCTGGAGCGGCCATGGTGCCCTGTCATGGGTACGCCGTTCACCCACCATATGGGCGAAGGCTTTCTGTCGGCCGAGGCGATTGCCGATCCGCCGCCTTTCGAGCGGGCGCGGGCGGCGGTCGCCTATTCCGGCGTTGCGCGCCAGATGGTGCAAGGGTTGAAATACCAGGATCGCACGGATCTGGCACCTTGGATGGCGCGCTGGATGATGCGTGCGGGTGCCGATCTCATCGCCGAGGCGGATGTGGTGGTGCCGGTGCCGCTGCACTGGCGACGGTTTTTCAGGCGGCGCTTCAACCAGTCGGCGGAACTGGCAAGGGCGGTCTCGGCACTTAGCGGATTGCCCTTCGCCCCGTCGGCGGTGCGGCGCGTGAAACTCACCCGCCAGCAGGTTGGGCTGGAGCGCGGCGAACGCGAGGAGAATGTGCGGGCCGCGTTCCGGGTGCCCGCCGAGGCGGAAATCGAGATCGCCGGCCGCAGGGTACTTTTGATCGACGATGTCTACACCACCGGCGCCACGGTGCGTTCCGCCACCAAGGCGCTGAAAAGGGGAGGTGCGGCCGCCGTCGACGTGCTGACCTTTGCGCGTGTGTTGCCGGGGGACTTTCGGGCGGACGAGTCCGCGACTATATAAGTCGGCAACGAACAGCGGAAATTCGTCATGACCGATGTCACGATCTACACCCGCATGATGTGCGGCTATTGCACGGCAGCCAAGCGGCTGCTCGAGCGCAAGGGCGTCGCCTTTACCGAGCACGATGCCTCCTTCTCGCCGGAATTGCGCCAGGAGATGATCTCCCGGGCGCATGGCCGCACGACCTTTCCGCAGATTTTCATCGGCGATACGCATGTCGGCGGCTGTGACGACCTCCACGAGCTGGAGGCCGAAGGCCGGCTGGACAAATTGCTCGCCAACGGCGCGACGAATTGAGGGAATGACGATGGGTGTTTTCAAGGCCGCTGCGATCCAGATGCGTTCGGGCGAGAGCCCCGAGCGCAACGCCGTCGATCTCGAACGGCTGGTGCGTGAAGCAGCCAGCCTGGGTGCCACCTACATCCAGACGCCGGAAATGACCGGGGCGCTGATCCGCGACAAGGAAGCTCGCGCCGCATCGTTCACGTCGGAAGACAAGGACATCGTCGTCGCGACCGCGCGCAGGCTGGCCAGGGAGCTCGGCATCTTCCTGCATATCGGCTCGACCGCCATTCTGCGCGCCGACGGCAAGCTCGCCAACCGGGCGCTGCTGTTCGGGCCGGATGGTGCTGCGCTCGCCGTCTACGACAAGATCCACATGTTCGACGTCGATCTCGACAATGGCGAGAGCTGGCGTGAGTCCGCCGCCTATGAACCGGGAACCGAGGCCGTCGTCACCGACATCGAGGGTGCAAAGCTCGGCTTCGCCGTTTGCTACGATCTGCGCTTTCCGCAACTCTTCCGCGCCGAGGCGTTGGCCGGCGCAGACCTGCTTTCCGTACCGGCTGCCTTCACCCGCCAGACGGGCGAGGCGCACTGGCACGTGCTGCTCAGGGCCCGCGCCATCGAGAACGGCGCCTATGTCGTCGCCGCCGCGCAAGGCGGCTTGCATGAAGACGGCCGCGAGACTTACGGCCATTCGCTGATCGTCGATCCGTGGGGCCGGATCATTGCGGAAGCCGCGCATGACGAACCGGCGGTGATCGTCGCCGAGATCGATCCGGCGCAGTCGCTTGCCGCGCGCAAGAAGATCCCCAATCTCAGGAATGCGCGGGATTTCGCCGTCAATGCCGGCTCGGGCGAGGCGCCGCGGCTCAGGGGTGCAGCCTCTTGATCCGTTTTGCCCTGATCTGCGAGCACGAGCACGAATTCGAAGGCTGGTTCCGCAGCAACGACGATTTCGATACCCAGAAGAAGCGCGGCTTCGTCGATTGCCCGAGCTGCGGTTCGCACAAGGTGCAGAAAGCACTGATGGCGCCGGCCGTCTCCACGGCGCGCAAGCAGGAAACCATAGCGCTGGCCATGGGCGAGGCGCAGAAGCAGGCTTTGGCGCAGCTCAAGGCGATGGCCGAGAAGGTGCGCGAGAATGCCGATTATGTCGGCGACAAGTTCGCCGAGGAAGCGCGAAAGATCCATTTCGGCGAGAGCGACCCGCGCGGCATCTATGGCGAGGCGACGCTGGACGAGGCCAAGAGCCTGGTCGAGGACGGCGTCGAGTTCATGCCGATCCCGGTGTTTCCGGACGACCGCAACTGAGTTCCGAGGGAGCTTTGCGCGACCCAGAAGCGATTGAGCCGCGACGCAGCATAAGAGCCGTCGTTGGCCGATTGGCCCGCTGGGGCGCCGTCAAGCTTAGCGGTACCCGAATGATCGACGGGTTGCTCATCATCAGCGACAAGGGAACCGACAAGATCGTCGAGGCGCTTCAGCTTATTCGTGATTTTGATCCAGTGCGCTACAGACGGCTGCTTGGTGACGTAAGACAGGTATTTGTCACAACCCTTCCTGCTTCCGTCGCGCAATGGGCAAACTCTTCCAAGGCATGCGAATTGGACGAGCGCCATATCATCAGCGAAGGGACGACGCCGGAATTGGTCGCTTCGATTATCGTCCATGAAGCCACCCACGCGCGGCTTATGCGATGTGGTATCGGCTACGAAGAGGCGCTGCGGGATCGCGTGGAGCAGGTCTGTCTGCGTCGAGAAATAGCCTTTGCGGCCAGATTGCCGACCGGAAAGGGCCGGAGCCAGCAAGCCGAAGCGACACTCGAGGCCATGCCGGACTTTTCCGACAAGGCGATGAGTGAGCGCTATCTCAGCGGTTTGCGGGATGCTCTGCTCTACCTCAACATGCCGACCCGGCTTGTCGACCTCACCGTATCATACCGCCGCTGGAAACACCGGCGCCGGTTCTCGCGGCAGCCTACGAACTGACCCGGCTTAGCTCACGCTCCCGATCAATTTCTCAAGCAGCCGAGAGAGCGTCTCCCGTTCGGCCGGTGTCAGGCCGGAAAGAATCTCATGCTCGTTGGCAACATGGGCGGCAATAGCCTCATCGATCAACGCGAGACCCTTTTCGGTCAGCCGCACGACAATGCCGCGCCGATCGTTGGGGTGCGGCCCGCGCAAGATCAATCCGGACGTTTCGAGCCGGTCGAGCCGGTTGGTCATGGCGCCTGACGTCACCATCGTCGCTTCATAGAGGGCGGTCGGCGTCAGGGCGTAGGGTGATCCAGAGCGGCGCAGCGTTGCCAGCACGTCGAATTCCCCGGACTGCAATCCATAACGGGCAAACAACGGCGCCAGGCGCTCGCGGGCGATCAGCGAGGCGGCCTCGTTCAGCCGCCCGAGCACACCCATCGGCGAGACGTCCAGATCGGGTCGTTCCCGCTTCCATTGCTCGATCGCCCGTGCTGCCCTGTCCAACTGTCTCACCATCATTTATCTTGACGTTAAGAATCTTTCCGTTATCTTACTGCAAGATGCAATGCCGGCCAAGAGCCGCGCTACAGGATTCGGTCAATGAAGCTTCTCTGGGATTCGGCGCTCGGCCTGCTGGTCGTCACCGGCGGCCTGCTCGGCCTGACGCTGCCGTTCGGCAAGCTCGCCACGGCTGCCGGCGTGCCGGCCATGGTCTGGGCCTTCGTCATCTCGCTCGGCGCCGGCGGGGTCTTGCTGTGCATGCTCTTGGCTCGCGGCAAGCGGGTCCGGCTCACCGCGCACAAATTGCGCTATTTCTTCGTCACCGCCGCGGTGTCCTATGCTGTCCCCAATCTCCTGATGTTCTCGGCCATCCCGCATCTGGGCGCCGGCTACACCGGCATCATGTTCACGCTGTCGCCGGTCATCACGCTGGTGTTCTCGATCCTGCTGCGTGTCCGGCGCCCCAACATGCTGGGCATTGCCGGCATCGCCGTCGGCTTCGTCGGCGCCGTCATGGTCGCGGTGACGCGCGGCGAGGCCGGCCAGCCGGCCGATTTGTTCTGGGTGGCGATGGGGTTGCTCATCCCGGTCAGCCTTGCCGCCGGCAACATCTATCGCACGGTCGACTGGCCGGACGGTACCGGCCCGATCGAGCTTGCCGTCGGCAGCCATCTGGCGTCGGCGGCGATGCTGCTTGCCGGCATTCTCCTCCTGTTCGGCGGCGAAGCTTTCGTCCCACTCGGCGGCGTGCCGCTGGTCGTCGTCGCGCAGGTTGCGTCGGCATCGGCGATGTTCGCGTTCTTCTTCCGGCTGCAGGCGGTCGGCGGTCCGGTCTATCTCAGCCAGATCGGTTATGTGGCGGCGGCCGTCGGCCTGTTTGCCGGAACCCTCTTCCTCGGCGAGCACTATCAACTGCTGACCTGGGCAGGCGCGCTCATCATCACTGCCGGCGTGTTCATCACCACCAGGGCACAAAGCCAGAAGGCGTGAGCGGTCGCAGGGGATCCGAACTGCCTTCGCGCCTGGAGCCGATCTCACCTGAATTTGTATCCAGATCTGCTTTATCTTCTTGTTTGAGCGTGGTCTTTTCCGAGGACCTTTCCCTTTTTGGAATCGTGCTCTGGAGCAAGCCATGACCGAACCGAAGACATCCGAGGGGACTGCCGTCGATGTAGCTGATTTTCGCGCCGCGATGCGGCTGATCGTCGGCAATGTCAGCGTCATCACCGCCGGCACCGGCGAGGATCGCTCCGGTCTGGTGGTCATTTCGGTCGTCTCGCTGTCGGCCGAGCCGCCCAAGGTGATCGCCTGTGTCAACCGGTCATCGTCGACCTGGCCGGTGATCGAACGCTACCGGCATTTCGGCGTCAACTCGCTTGGCCCCCAGCATCAGCGCGTGGCCGAGCGGTTCTCCGGCTTCGGCGGCATCAAGGGCAAGGACCGCTATGAGGGCGCCGAATGGGTGACGCTCAAGACCGGAGCTTTGCTGCTTTCGGATGCGGTGGCCGCATTCGACTGCAGCCTCGATGAAATGATCGATCGCGGAACGCATTCCATCGTCATCGGTTCGGTCGAGGCCGTGCGCACGTCCGATGCCGGCCAGGCGCTGATCTACTGGCGCGGCGGCTACAGGCCGCTGAATTCTGAATAAGGTCAGACCGAGCCTTTTTCCGCCAGGACCATGTAGTTGACGTCCATGTCCTTCGACCGCGCCCAGCGGTCGGCCAGCGGATTGTAGGTGACGCCGGTGCGGTCGATGATGGTCAGGCCGGCGCCGCCAAGCGCCTTTTCGAGTTCTTCCGGGCGCACCAGCTTGCCGAACTGGTGGGTGCCGCGCGGCAGCCAGCGCAGCACATATTCGGCGCCGATGATGGCTAAGCCCAGCGCCTTCAGCGTGCGGTTGATGGTGGCCACGAACATGATGCCGCCGGGCCGCACCATCTCGCCGCATTTGGCGACGAAGAGGTCTATGTCGGCGACATGCTCGACCACTTCCATGTTGAGGATGACGTCGAATTTCTCGCCGGCGTCGGCAAGGTCCTCGGCCGTCGTGGCGCGATAGTCGACGCTGACATTGCCTTCGGCGGCGTGCAGCTTGGCCACTTCGATGTTGGTTTCGGAGGCATCCGCGCCCACAACCTCGGCGCCAAGCCGCGCCATCGGCTCGCACAAAAGTCCGCCGCCGCAACCGATGTCGAGGATGCGCAGTCCCTCGAAAGGCCTTGCAGCGCGTGGGTCACGGCCGAAGCGCGTCGCTATCTGGTCGCGGATATAGGCCAGCCGGACCGGATTGAATTTGTGCAGGGGACGGAACTTGCCGTTCGGGTTCCACCATTCGGCGGCAAGGGCGGAAAAGCGTTCCACTTCTCCGGCATCGATCGTCGATCGTCGGGGCTCTGGCATAGTTGGTCTCCTCGACACTACAGCGCCGCGCGTCCTCTTGGACGCGCAAAGGACGCTGTAGCACTTTAGATTCTGCGCATGATCCTTTCCGAAATCGACTTCGATTTCGGGGTCATGCGCTAGGAAGTCGGGCGTGAGGCCGCGAATGTCAAGGCAACAATTTTCCTCTGCCGGCAGGGAGTTGGATTCTGTCAGGGCATGTCAGCTGGAGTGCGCCGCGGTGAAACACAATTGGCCTGGCGGGCGAAGGAACACATCATCGTTTTGAACTCGAAGGAGGTGACGATGACAGCAATGACGGCTTCGATCCTCTGGCATCGGCTGGACGTGGAGGGGCATGATGCCTGTCTGCTTGCGCAGACCGATGGCGGGCACAGCCTCAAGGGACAAGCCATCTTCATCCAGGACGGCAAGCCGTGCTGCCTCGCCTACGAGGTGGATTGCGATGCCGGCTGGCACACACGGGCGGCGCTTGTCGAAGGCTTTCTCGGCACGCGCCAGCTGCACTATGCGATCGAACGCGATTTCAACGGCCAGTGGACGCTGAACGGCGAAGTCCAGCAGGGTGTCGACGGTCTTGTCGACGTCGATCTTGGCTTCACACCGGCATCGAACCTGCTGGCGATCCGCCGGTATGGCCTCGGGATCGGCGAAGCGTCGCCTGCCCCGGCTGCCTACCTGACTTTCCCTGAACTGAGCCTGGTGCGCCTCGATCAGACCTATCGGCGTCTCGACACGGTTCGCTATGCCTATGCCGCGCCGGTGTTCGGCTATGACGAGACCCTCAATGTCTCGCCGCACGGCTTCGTTGCGACTATCCCGGCCTGTGGAGAAGCGCGGCTGCGTCAGGCTGAAGCGATTGTGATCAGTCCGCTGCGACTTGCGTCGTGCCGAGCACGTCACGCAGTTTCGCCGCCAGTTGCTCAATGGTGAAGGGCTTGGCGAGGAAATGCACGTCGTGGTCGAGCACGCCGTTGTGGACCACGGCGTTCCTGGTGAAGCCGGTGGTGAAGATCACCTTCAGCAGCGGCATGCGGGCAACGGCCTCTTCCGCCAGCTTGCGGCCGTTCATGACGGGCATGACGATGTCGGTGAACAGCAGAGCGACCTTCGGGTTCTCCGCCAGTTTCTGCAACGCTTCCTCGCCACTCGCGGCATCAATGACGGTGTATCCGAGTTCGCGTATGGCCTCGACGGTGGAGACCCGCACGCGGGCATCATCCTCGACGACAAGGATCGTTTCGGCGACCGGTGCGGCGGGGTTGTCGCCGCGCCCGGTGGGCACGGCCGGCTCTTCGGCGCCGAAATACCGCGGCAAGTAGATCTTGATTGTCGTGCCTTCGCCGGGCTCGGAATAGATGTTGACGTGGCCGCCCGACTGTTTGACGAAGCCGAACACCTGGCTCAATCCAAGGCCGGTGCCCTTGTTGACCGGCTTGGTGGTGAAGAAGGGTTCGAAGGCCTTGGCCATGACATCGGGGGTCATGCCCGAACCGGTATCGCTGACGGCGATCATCACATACTGGCCGGCCGCGACTTCGGCATGGGCGGCGGCGTAGCTGTCGTCGAGATGGCTGTTGGCGGTCTCGATGGTCAGCTTGCCGTCATCGCCCATGGCGTCGCGGGCGTTGACAGCCAGGTTGAGAACGGCGTTCTCGATCTGGCTCGGGTCGGCATGGGTTTTCCACAAGCCTCCCGCCAGCACCGTTTCGATGCGTATGGTTTCGCCGAGTGCCCGCCGGATCAGGTCGGACATCCCGGTCAGCAGGCGGTTGGCGTCGACGATCTGCGGCGCCAGCGGCTGCTGACGCGAGAAGGCGAGCAGCCGGGCCGTCAGATTGGCGGCACGGGTCGCGGCATCGATCGCCGCGTCGATGAATTGTGCGATGTCGTGCTCGCCGCGCGCCAGCTTGCGCTGGGCGAGGTTCATGGCGCTGATGATCACCGCCAGCATGTTGTTGAAGTCGTGGGCGATGCCGCCTGTAAGCTGGCCGACCGCCTCCATCTTGTGCATCTGGCGGATCTGGGATTCTGCCTTTTCACGTGTCTCGATCTCACTGCCGAGCGCGACGTTCTTGCGCACCAACTCCTCCTGGGCGACGACCACCTCAAGGAAGCGGCGGCGCGATTCCCTGATCGCGTAGCCGGCAAGCAGGAAGATCGCCAGCAGTGCCGCCACCGAACCGATGCGTAGCCAGGTCTCGACCTGGTCGGTATGCGCGTCGCGCGCGGCGACGGCTGCGGCGCTGATGCGTCGGACCGTATCCATGCTGGTTCGGATTTCGTCCATGACTGCCTTGCCCTGGCCGCTGCGAATCAGATCCAGCGCTTTCGTCGCATTGCCCTGGTCGTACAGGGCAATCGTCTCGGCCAGTTCAGCCTGCTTTTGCGAAAGCGCGTCCTTGATGTGGTTGATCGGCTGGACGAACTGGTCGTCGGGGGCGGTCAAGCTGTCGATACGGGCAAGTTGCCCCGGAATGGCGCCGACAGCGCTCCGATAGGGTTCGAGATAGGATTTCTCGCCGGTCAGCAGGTAGCCACGCTGGCCGTTCTCGGCTTCCTGTGCCAGAGAAAGCAGACCCGAAAGCAATTGCTGATATTCGATTGCCTCGCGCGCGGCGGCGCGGTTGGCCCGCTGTTCCTCGACCAGCATGGCACGGCTGCCGACAATAAGCGCCAGCACCGCAAAGCCTGCGACAAGCGGGAGCGATTGCC
>NZ_RZPW01000810.1:0-2681 GCF_003998455.1 Mesorhizobium sp. M7A.F.Ca.CA.001.08.2.1
GAGGGCGAAAGTGCCGGCCCAGACCAGCAGCACGCGGCCGAAATTGGCGATCGGCCGCATCAGGGCGACGATCTGGTAGCAGTCGGTGACGTCGAGCAGCACCACGGCAAGGAACGACGCGGCGGCGATCGTTACCGGATACTGCCAGGCGAGATAATTGAAGAACCCGACATAATGGAAATAGACGGCGAGCCCGGACAGGAACAGCAAGCCGAATTCGACCATGCGCAGGACGCCGCTGACCATGATCGGCGACATCGTATCGCGCCGGTACTGCGAGGCGACCTGGCGCGCGACATCGTTCATGCCGCTTGGCGTGTCGCCATCGGCCGGGCCGTCGAATTTACGCACCGCCTCTGCTGAAAAGCGGCGCGCGGGGTCGATCTCGTTCATGAGGGCTTTCCGCAAGCTTCCCCTCGATCATAGCAAAAGAGAGCTAAGAAACCCTTGAAACAACATACGGCTTTGGAACGGCTTGGTCCTGCGCCTACCTGTCGAGCGCGGCGAAATAGGCGTTCTCGATGTCGGCGGCCATCACATCGGCGCCGAAGCGTGCCTTGAGGTCGGCCCCATCCGGCATCAGATCGCGATAGGCGGCCGGGTCGGCCAGCGCCTGGCTCATCCTTTCGGCGAGCTCGATCGGGTCAGGTCGGATCAGGGCAGGGGAACCGGTGTCGAATATCTCCGGAATGCCGCCGACCGCTGTTGCGATCATCGGCTTTCCCGCGGCAAGCGTTTCCAGGACGATATAGGGCATGGCTTCGGCGCGCGAAGGAACGATGATAAGCGCGGCAAGGGCAAAGGCCTCCCTGGCCGGCATCGGCGGCAGGAAGCGGACATGGCGCTCGAGCCCGAGGCGTTTCACTTGCCCGTGGTAGCGCGGTAGGTCGTCGCCGTCGCCGACCATCACCGCGGTCAGCGCGCGGCCGAACCGTGGGCCGGCGAGCGCCAATGCGTCGATGAAGATGTCCGGCCCCTTCAGGTCGCGCATCATGCCGATATAAAGGAGGTCGGCTGCGTCCGGCGCGGTGATCACCGGCTCGAATTCAGTGGCGCGCAGGCCGTTATAGACGAGGGTGTTGGGAATGGGCGGCTCGCCGACCTTGTGGCGATAGGTCCGCCGCTCATAGTCCGAGACAAACAGCAGATAGTCGGTGAAGCGAGCCATGAAGCGCTCGAGCGCGAAGAACAGCTTTCCGGTGGTCGTGTTCTCGTCATAGTGGAGGGAGCCGCCATGCGGCGAATAAAGGCGGGCTACGCGAGACCTTGATACCCGCAACAACGAGCCGAACAGACGGGCATAGGCGCCACCCTTGGCGCCGTGCCCGTGCAGTACGTCCGGCCGCAATTCCTTGATGATCCTGTACGTGCGCCAGGCCGAGGCAAGGTCGCCGGGACCGACGTGGCGCTGCATCGGCGTGCGATGAATGCCGAGCGCCAGCATGTTCTTCATCTGCTCGAACAGATGTTCCTCGAACGCGCCGCCCGTCGTCGAATCGCAGACGATGCCGACGGAATGCCCGGCGGCGACCTGCGCCTCGGTCAGGTCGCGCACATGCCGGAAAATTCCTCCGACGGGTGAGCGAAAGCAATGGACGATCCTGAGCCTGTCCGCCACTTGGTATCTGTCAGAACAGGCGTTCGCGGACGTAGACCGTATCGCCCGGCAGCAGCGGGTCGGAGGTGACCACGCGGCCGGTCATCACCTTGCCGTTGATGTCGCGGGTGATGTCGACGCTTTCCTGGTTGGCGCGCGGCGTGAAGCCGCCGGCAATGGCGATCGCCTTCTGCACCGTCAGGCCGGGGACGTAAGAGTATTGGCCGGCGGCACCCACTTCGCCCATGACGAAGATCGGCCGGTAGCGGTCGATCTCGACCGAAACGTCGGGATCGCGCAGATAGCCTTGCCGCAATTTGTCGGCGATCTCCTTTTCCATCTGCTGCGCGGTGTGTCCGCGCGCCGGTATGGCGCCGACAAGCGGGAAGGAGAGATAGCCGGATTGATCGACGCTGTAGGTGTTGGTCAGCCCGTCCTGCTCGAACACGGTGACGCGGACGCGATCGCCGGCGCCAAGACGGTAGGGCTGATCGAGCACCTCATGGAAGGCGGCCGGCGTCGGCCGGTAGCTGGAACAGCCAGCCAGCATCGATACGGCAAGCAGCGCGCGAAACAGGGAAGCAGTGCTTTTCATGACCGGACAAGTACCTTCGACTGGGCCGCTGCGGCGTCGCAGCAAACATCAGGGATCGAGGCCCGTTATCATCCTGTTAGGGTTAATGGCCGGTAAAGGGAGCGGCCGACACGTGGCGCATCGGCAAGAGTTTTTGCGATTTCTGGCGGTTTTGTTTGTCGCCCGCCAGTAAACCCTAACGGAAACTTACCGCGATCTTAACGGCTGAGTTACCATAGTTGTTTACGGTGCGTGCTGACCCAGTATCGGAGTAGGGATGCATGTCCGTTCAGTCCGCGGCCGCAGATGTCGATGTCGATCTCAGGCAGCTCTTCGCCAGCCTGGCGAGGAATTGGCTGCGTATAGGCCTCGTCGTCCTGTTGGCGACCGGGCTGGCCTTTGCTTTCGCCTCGCTGGCAACCCGGCACTACAAGGCCGAGACGCAGGTGGAGATCGCGCCGCGCGAATCCATCTACACGCGGCCGGCCAGCAACAACAACGACACCGACA
>NZ_RZPW01000811.1:0-2662 GCF_003998455.1 Mesorhizobium sp. M7A.F.Ca.CA.001.08.2.1
ATTCCGACCTGATCGCAGGTGCCGCCATGGGCAGCAAGGCTATCACCAAGCCGATCAAGGCGCTGCGCGGCGCGATCGGCACGCAGCTCGACCCGCATTCCTGCTGGATGCTCGGCCGCTCGCTGGAGACGCTGTCGATCCGCATGGAGCGGGCCAACGACAATGCTCGCCTGATCGCCGAATTCCTGCGCGACCACGCCAAGGTCGACAAGGTGCACTACCTGCCGTTTCTGGGCGAGAATACGCCGGCCGGCCGCGCCTACAGGGCGCAATGCAGCGGCGCCGGATCAACCTTCTCCTTCGACATCAAGGGCGGGGAGAAGGCGGCTTTCGCCTTCCTCAACGGATTGCAGATCTTCAAGCTGGCGGTGAGCCTCGGCGGAACGGAATCGCTGGCCAGTCACCCCGCGGCCATGACCCATTCGGGCATTCCCTTCGAGGTGCGCCAGCGCATCGGCGTGCTGGAGACCACGGTCAGGCTGTCGATCGGCGTCGAGCATCCGGACGATCTGATCGCCGACCTGACGCAGGCGCTGGCGGCGGTCTGACCGCTATCGCTAAAGCCGGACAGGACGGCCCCTAGGATCTCTATACGTCATCACAAAAACGTGTGGTTGGATACATTGTGCCGCCAGGCCGTTCCGTTGGCGCATGCGCGCGCCGGGGAGCCGCGACGCGTGCACAGTCAATCGGAGGTTCTTCATGCGCACCCAATCCTTCTTACCGGCGCTGTCGGCGCTGGCCATTTCGACCGCTTTCCTGTTCGCATCGCCGGCCCTGGCAGCCATGGAAAAGTTCAAGGCGACACTAGACGGCAGCCAGCAGAGCCCGCCCGTCACCACGAAGGGTAAGGGCACGGCCACTTTCACCTTCGACACGACCAAGAAGAAGCTCAACTGGAACGTCAAATATTCCGGCCTCAGCGGACCGGCGACGGCCGCGCATATCCATGGCCCTGCGGCGATGGGTGAAAACGCCGACCCTGTCATCCCGTTCAAAAAACTCAAGAGCCCGATCAAGGGGTCGGAGACGCTCACTGATGCCCAGGCGGCTGACCTTGAGGCCGGCAAGTATTACGTCAACGTCCACACCAAAGCGAACCCGAATGGGGAGGTCCGCGGCCAGATCGAGAAGGCGAAGTAGCTGACCGTTGAAGGTTGGCGGGACAGCGCCCCCCTCTGTCCTGCCGGACATCTCCCCCTCAAGGGGGGAGATCGAATGTACTTCGGGTTTCGCCAATCGCCAGTGTTGGAAGAAGGGCGAGACGACGAAACTGCCAATCTCCCCCCTTGAGGGGGGAGATGCCCGGCAGGGCAGAGGGGGCGTGAAGGAACTCGACTTGCCCCGGTCGGCTCTCAAACCTTGTCGCGGATCTGGGTCATCGTCCGGGTCGGGGTGATCGCTTCGGGGTCGAGCCTGATCTCGACGATCGCCGGCTTGCCGCTGGCGCGGGCGCGTTCGAAGGCCGGGGCGAAGTCCGCCGTCTTCTCAACCGTTTCGCCATGGCCGCCATAGGCGCGGGCGAGAGCCGCGAAATCGGGGTTCTTGAGGTCGGTGGCCACCACGCGGCCGGGATATTCGCGCTCCTGATGCATGCGGATGGTGCCGTAGATACCGTTGTTGACGACGACGACGACGATCGGCAGATCGTATTGCACGGCAGTGGCGAATTCCTGCCCGTTCATCAGGAAGCAGCCGTCGCCGGCGAAAGCGACCACGGTGCGCTCTGGAAACAGCTCTTTGGCGGCGACTGCCGCAGGCGTGCCATAGCCCATCGAGCCTGACGTCGGCGCACCTTGAGTGGCGAAGCGGCGGAAGCGATGGAAGCGATGCACCCAGCTGGCGTAATTGCCTGCGCCGTTGGTGAGAATGGCGTCGTCGGGCAGCATCTTTTCGAGATAGTTCATGATCGGGCCCATCTGGACCGGGCCGGGGCCGCTTTCGGGTGGTGTCGACCAGTCGAGATAGGCGGCATGCAGCTTTGGCGTCTCGGCTGCCCAGACGGGTGCGGAGGCCGGCTTGCGTTTGGCGAAAGCGTCGACGAAGGCGGACGGCGAGGCGTTGATCGCCAATGCCGGCCTGTAAACGCGGCCGAGCTCGCCGGAATCGGCATGGACATGGACCAGTGTCTGGGCCGGGTAGGGGCTTTTCAGCAGCGTGTAGTCCGAGGAGGGCATTTCGCCCATGCGGCCGCCGATCAGCAGCACGAGGTCGGCCTGCTTGATCGCTGTGGCCAGCTTCGGGTTGATGCCTATGCCGACATCGCCGGCATAGTTCGGATGCAGATGATCGAACAGCATCTGGCGGCGGAAGGAACAGCCGACCGGCAGCGACCAGGCCTCGGCGATCGTGCGCATTTGTGCAACCGCCTCGGCGTCCCAGCGCGTGCCTCCAAGGATGACGAAAGGCCGCTTGGACTTAGCCAGCAGCTTTTCCAGCGCATCGAGTTCCGCTTCGCCGGCCCGTGTTTCCACCGGTGTGTGCGGCAAGGCGACGGGCGCCTCGACGACACTGGTCAGCATGTCTTCGGGCAGCGAGATCACCACCGGGCCGGGACGGCCCGATGTCGCCACGGCGAAGGCGCGGGTGACGAATTCTGGGATGCGCGAGGCGTCGTCGATCTCGACTACCCATTTGGCGATGTCGCCGAAGAACCTCTTGT
>NZ_RZPW01000812.1:0-2659 GCF_003998455.1 Mesorhizobium sp. M7A.F.Ca.CA.001.08.2.1
CTCATCCGGCTGACCTTCTTCATCAAGGGGCCATTTCCCGATGGCGGCGTTCTGAGTTCACCCAATTTTCGTCTCGACGTACTGGACGAGTTCTTTGCCGAGCATTGCCCGAAGCACTGCAGCTATAACAACCCGCCGCCTTCGGAGGTGATCGGAGTTGCAGCGCTTGCGCAAGCCGACATCGTCGTTGAAATTGTCGCGGTGGCGGCGTTGCCTGACTGAAGAATTTCGCATGCAGCGCTGGCTTGATTGCCTTGGCTCTCGCGTGTCACTCCGGGGCTGTGGCGGGAGCCGTGTAACGGCGGCGCACGGCATCAAGCACCCGCTTGCGGCTCTCCTCCGCCGACAGGGTCTTGTCCTCTTCCGCCTCGGCGGTTTCGCGCGCCAGGTCCTTGTCCCTGATCTGATGTCGAAACCATTTGGAATAGTCGCCGGTGCGCAAATGAAACTCCCAGGTCTTGTCATCTATGCCCTCGGCGATTTGAGCGAAGATCATCAGATTGTGAGCCCTGAGATTCATCGCATTCTCAGGGCCATGGAAATAGAAGCTGCCGGCTTCGTCGAGCTGGCCTTCGGCATATTTCCGGCTGTGCCGCTTGAGTGACTGACGTGGTTCGACCACTTTGACCGTCTTGACTTTTTTGCCTGCCTGCGGCCGCCAGAACAGCACGCGCGCACCTTTCGGGCTGGGGATGACTTTCGGCGGCTCAATGCCGGTTTCACGGCAGAAGACCTTCACGACGTCCTTTGCCTTGGGGCCAAGCGCAATGATGGCTGTCACCAGGCGCAAGGCGTCTGTCGAGATCGCCTCGGGGTGAACGGTGATCAGGATTGTGCCAGGCAATTCCAATGACAGAACCGCCCGCGTATCGTCGCGCCGCTTGGGCAGAAGATGATGCGCTTCATCGATCACGAGCCAGTGCGGTCTCGCGGTGCGCCGGCGGAAACTGCTGAGGCCAGGCAGCAGGTCGGCAAAGAAATCCGGCCTCTCGTCGACCCGCAGGGCCAGTCCATTGACGACTATGTTGCTGTCGGCCTTGGCGATCAGATCCAGCACTTGCGCCTTTGTCGGCGCGCTTGAGCCGTCTCCCAGGCGAACGGCGCCTTCGAGGCCATCATAGTCGCCTTCGGGATCGAAGACACAAAACTGAAAGCCGCTTTCGACGAAGCGCTCGGTCAGCGCGGTGGCCAAGGTGGATTTACCGATACCGGAACTCCCGGCAATGAGGATCGTGTCGCTCGGCGACAGGTAGGTATCGTCGCCGCCAGATGATCCAAGAACGATGCCGTCATGGCGCTTCGGCACTATCGCGTGATCACGCTTTATCAGCTTTGCGATCAGTTGCTCCACGCCTTTGCCTCGGGCGCCACGCATGACCAGGTTGGCTGTATCCTTGACCGCCGGAATTGCATTGTCGACGGCGACGCTGCAGCCACAGGCTTGCAGGAACGCATGATCGTTCTCGGCGTCGCCGACGCCGACGACGTTGTGCGGCGAAAGTCGAAGGTCCTGAAGGGCCGCGGCGAGCCCGGTGGCTTTGTTGATGCCGCTCGGCAGGATCATCACCGCGCCCTTGTTGAAGATGATTTCCAGTTCGAGCCCCATCTTCTTGATGACCTCAAGCACGGTCGCTTGATGCGGTTCCCAGGTCGCGACGATCGATCGTCCGACCGAAAGCGGCTTGACGCCCTGCCTCTTCAACCTGGCGACGAATTTGGGCTCGGGCGGCGGGGCGATCACCCGCTCTTCCTCGCTGGCCGGCGTGTAGATCATCGCGCCATTCTCAGCGACGACCTTGTCGAAGAGGCTAAGCTCGGGAAAGACGCCCTTGAGATCGGGCAGTTCACGCCCGGTGACGAGAACCAGCTTGCGGCCGCTTTTCTTGAACCGCTCAAGCGCAGTGAGCGTTTTCTTGGCGACGACCCCATCATGAGCCAGCGTGCCGTCATAGTCAGTCGCCAATGCAATGAAATACATTCCGCCAACCCTTCTCGGTTCCGATTGCTCTGCGACTAGAACGTGTGATCGAGACAAAGGCTCCCCACCGACCGGATCGCAGGTCTTGGAGAAGGGGGAACGGGTCCGCCCTCGGAAATCAGGAACTCCTTCGGTGCCGGCACGTTGACCAGACAAGCCGGGAACCGTCCCGGTCTTTGTTGGCGGCGCAAACCCCGTCGCCGAAATCCACACCAAGCGCAATGAAAGGTAAGGCCATGGGCTTCTTTTCGAAGGACATAAAGACACTCGACGATCTCTTCGTGCACACGCTGCGCGACATCTATTACGCCGAAAAGCAGATCGAGAAAGCGCTGCCGAAGATGATCGACAAGGCAACCGACCCGCAATTGAAAGCCGGATTTGAAAAGCACCTCGATCAGACGAGAGGCCATGTCGAGCGCGTCGAACAGGTGTTTGAGTTGCATGGCGTCAAGGCCAAGGAGGTCAACTGTCCGGCAATCGACGGCATTCTCGAGGAGGCCGACGACGTGAGCGGTGACGTCGATGACAAGGAGGTTCTCGACGCGGCGCTGATTGCTTCGGCGCAGGCCGTCGAACACTACGAGATGACGCGCTACGGCACGCTCATCGCCTGGGCAAAGCAGCTTGGCCGCACCGACTGCGCCAATGTGCTGGCCAAGAATCTCAAGGAAGAGCAGG
>NZ_RZPW01000813.1:0-2657 GCF_003998455.1 Mesorhizobium sp. M7A.F.Ca.CA.001.08.2.1
AGCCAGGGCGTTGGTTCATCGTTGCCGCCCACTATCGGTGCGAAGGTTGCCAGCGTTTACACCGCCTTCCTTATTCAGAAAAGGTGGAACTGTTCGAAAGATACGCCCAAGGGTGTGAAGACGGGCTCGGCAGCATCGACAGTGGGCCCGCACCGCTTGGGTGAGGACCGATGCGGGCCCGGCCAAGGGTTGCCTTTCCTTGGCCAGCAGCGTGCGGGGCGCTGCCGCCAAGAACTGAGCATGAGTAATAAGGTTCCGCTGATACAAAAAAGCCCGCCAGCCGTCAGGCCAGTGGGCAGTTCTCATGGGGAAAGCACCGAATGGGAACAGTGCAACGACCGAATCTCGACAGCGCGGTTTTTGTTCCACCGTCCGCGAACAGACCTAGCGTCGTTGCCTTGGTAAACCCGTACGGCAACCCTTCCGGCCTTTCAATTTTTGCCCGATGGCTCGCTATCTCTGCGGCCCTGTCACCTCAAGGTTTAGGCCTGACGCTACCCTGTCACAGATAGTCGATATCCACCCAGATGTTACGCCGCAACCGGCGGCGGTGTTACGTTAGTCGAGGTATACCGTGGTGTGCGAGCTGCTCGGCTGGTGGCGTGCGCCTCTCCGTTGCTTGATGTGACTGTCATGGGGCCGCGAGCCGACTGGCAGCTTCCTAGAATCCAGTTGGCAAAAGCGGCCATTCCGCACCGAGCGCCACTTATCGGATCGAAGGTGTTTTCGGCGTCACAGGCCCGCCAACTGGTGTTATGCTACTTCTCACCGCGAGGCTTGAGCTTACGCGGTGAGAAGTTGAGGAGGAGGATATGTTAGAGACGCAGCTTCAAAGTCGCAATGGCATGCCGATTGGCGCCGACCTCATCGATGAGTTCGCTTCGGGGTTGGCTGGCCGCCTTATCCGGCTCGCTGATGCCGATTACGACGAGGCACGCCGTATTTGGAACGCGGCAATTGATCGACACCCTGGACTGATCGCACGCTGCCTCGGTGTCGCTGATGTAATCCACGCAGTGAAATTCGCTTCTAAAAACGACCTTCTTGTCGCGGTGCGTGGGGGCGGTCACAATGTCGCCGGGCGCGCGCTCTGCGACAACGGCATCGTGATCGACCTCTCCGCCATGCGTGGCGTGATGGTTGAGCCCAAGACCCAGACCGTGCGAGTTCAGGGCGGCGCGACGCTTGGCGATCTCGACCGAGAGACGCATTTGCATGGGTTGGCGGTGCCGGTCGGCGTCGTCTCTAAGACCGGCGTTGCCGGTCTGACGCTCGGCGGCGGCGTAGGCTGGCTGGTGCGCAAGTACGGACTGAGCTGCGACAATGTGATTTCGTTTGAGCTGGTGACAGCGGAGGGCAACCTGCTGACGGCCAGCATGGAAGAACACCCCGACCTGTTCTGGGCTTTGCGCGGCGGCGGCGGCAATTTCGGCATCGTCACCTGCTTCACCTTCCGGGCGCAGCAAATATCTTCAGTGCTCGGCGGCCTGATCGTTCACGCACGCGACAAGTCCGGTGAGGTGTTGCGCTTCTATCGTGACTTCATGGCCACGGCACCGGAGGAACTGACTGCCTACGCGGCCATGCTGACGACACCGGACGGCATGCCGGCGATCGGCGTAATCGCATGCTGGTGCGGTGACGTGGTAGAAGGCGCACGTGTGCTGGCGCCGCTGCGAGCTTTCGGTCCCCCAATGCTCGATGCCATCCAGCTAATGCCCTTCCCGACGATGCAGAAGCTGCTTGACGGCGCTTTCCCGGACGGCACCCACAATTTCTGGAAGGCGAGCTTCGTTCCGCAACTTACCGACACGATCATAGACCTGCTTGTCGAGCATGGAAATCGCATGAAGTCGCCTCTTTCGGCCTGCATCGTAGAGTTCTATGGCGGCGCGCCAGGCAGGATCAGTCGCGCTGAATCCGCCTTCGCCCAGCGCGGCGCGGAATACAACATAGGAATGACCGCGCAGTGGGTGGATCCGGCCGAAAGCGAAAGGCATATTGCCTGGGTACGCGCCATGTATGATGCGTTCGAGCCGCATTCGAGCGGGATGCACCTTCTGAACTTTCAGAGCGAGCCCGCGGACCAAGTTATCCGCGCCTCATTCGGCGAAAACTACAGACGGCTTGCGGAAGTGAAAAGCAAATACGACCCGACCAACTTTTTTAGCGTCAACCAAAACATCTCGACCGCGACACATTAAGCGCCCTTCGACAAACTGGGGCGAACTGATCGAAAGTTCCCTTGGGGTCAGCATGATCGCGGCACTAAAGGCGCGTCCTATTTCCTCCCCGCGGCAAAACGGGCACGAGCTGCATTGGGCTGGGGGGTTTTAGAGCTTGCTAAGGAGGCCGGAGTCTCAACTCAAACCGTTGTGCGATTCGAACGAGGCGAGACGTTGAAACAGTCCACAATAGTTCAGCTTAAAGCAACGTTCGAAGCAGCCGGAATAGAGTTCATTTCAGAGAGTGGCGGTGGTCCTGGTGTGCGCTTGTCACGTGGATTGGAAGCACCTAGTCGAAGGCGGCACCTGCGGGCGGCATTACGGATTATCTGTTCCCGATCAATGTCAGCGCTGCCCCTCAAATCGGTCCTAGAGTTCTACTTTGCGAATGCCTAAGCGCTGACATTCCGGCGACCGCGGGTGCGCGTCAGC
>NZ_RZPW01000814.1:0-2656 GCF_003998455.1 Mesorhizobium sp. M7A.F.Ca.CA.001.08.2.1
GTCCTGCACCGCCCGCTCGAGACCATGGCTGTAGGAAAAGCCGCCGACCGGAAAGGCAGGCGACAGCCACGCCATCAGCCGCAGCAGGGCGATGTTCGAAGGCTGGTCAGTCATGATCGTGGTGATGGCCAGCATGACTGTGCGAATGGGAACGCGATTCGCCATGAGAATGGCTGTGCGCTTCGGCGTGGCTGTGGGCATGCGCATGGCCGTGATCGTGGCTTTGCCCAGCATGGCCGGAATAGGCGCCGCGCACCGGCTTGAACGGTTCGGAAACGTCGGTCACGGTGGCGCCCAGCCCCTCCAGCATCGCCTTGATGACATGGTCGCGCAGGATGAGGATGCGTCCGGCCTCGATGCCTGCCGCGAGATGGCGGTTGCCGATATGCCAGGCGAGCTCGGCCAGATGCACGCCATCGCGGGCGCGGATGTCGTAGACCTCTTCCGGTGCCGCGATGATCTCGATATGGCCGCCATTCTCCAGCACCAGCCGGTCGCCATCGTTCAAGGCGACGGGTTCGGGCAGGTCGACCAGCACCTTGCCGCCGTCGGCAAGTTCGATGGCCCGGCGGCGCAGATGCCGCTCGTCATGGGCGAGAATGGCCCGGCCGGACGGTAGGGTGGTTCCGGCAGCGCCGGCGGACAGCACCGAGACGACGCGCGGGAATTTGGTGAAGTCGGTGTTGAGGTTGAGTTTCATTTCATGGATTTCCCATTTGCTTGTGCCCGCACACGCGCGATCCAATGGCCTTGTACATGTCGAACCCTGCCTTTCCCCAACAAAGCTAGACCATCGCGTTCGTTCAGACGATGGTGTCGAAGAGCCGCAGGATGAACGATATCTGGTAGATAAGCGCCGCCGTGACAAAGGCGATGTGGAAGCGGCGGTCGCGCACCAGGATCGCGATGATGCAGAGCACGACGAAGACCGGCGTGCGGAACAGATACTCGCTGCCGAAGCGGGCGAAATGCTCCGGCCCCTTCAGCAGCGTGTCGACCACGTCGAGCAGGTAGGTCGCCGCCAGCAGGCCGAAGAACCACGCCCGGCGCGAATAGAAAAAATCCTCGTAGCTGGTGTAGTCCAGCATCGAATCTGGGAACAAAAGCGCGCACAGCAGGAACAGCGTGATCGCGTAGAAAATGATGAACAAATATTTGCCGAAGGTCCAGGTCTCGACGGCGTAGAGGCCGAACTCCCACCACCAGAAATGCACCAGCATCAGGAGCACCGAGACGACCCAGGCCAGATGCACGGTATAGAGCTTGTACTGGCCGGGATGCTGGACGATGCGCGCCACCCCCGACAGCAGGCGGGCGACACCAAGCCCGATCACCATGCCCATGACGATGCGGATGTGCGGGAAGATGTCGTGGGCGGAAGCGATTTCGGTGGTCATGCTCGATCACAATGCAGCTGTTGGTTGGCCGCATAGTGCTGCCTTCCACCAAGGGCTGCAACGGATAATGCTCGCCCGGTGGAAGCGCCGCTTCAAAACAGGAAATACCGTTGCGCCATCGGCAGCACCGTCGCCGGCTCGCAGGTCAGCAACTCGCCGTCGGCGCGCACCTCGTAGGTTTCCGGATCGACCTCGACATGCGGCGTGGCGTCGTTGAGCACCATCGAATGCTTGCCGATGCCGCCGCGGGTGTTTTCGACGGCGACGAACTGCTTGTCGACACCGAGCCTGCCACGCAGTCCCGACTCGAGCGCTGCCTTCGAAACGAAGGTCACCGACGAGTTGGTCCTGGCCTTGCCATAGGCGCCGAACATCGGCCGGTAATGCATCGGCTGCGGCGTCGGGATCGAGGCGTTGGGGTCGCCCATCGGGGCGGCGGCGATCATGCCGCCGATCAGCACCATGTCCGGCTTGACGCCGAAGAAGGCCGGGTTCCACAGCACCAGGTCGGCGCGTTTGCCGACCGCGATCGAGCCGATGTCTTTCGACAGCCCATGCGCGATGGCCGGGTTGATCGTGTATTTGGCGATGTAGCGACGGACGCGGAAATTGTCGTTGTTGCCGGTCTCCTGCGGCAGCGAGCCGCGCTGGCGCTTCATCTTGTCGGCGGTTTGCCAGGTGCGGATCGCGACTTCGCCGACGCGGCCCATGGCCTGCGAATCCGACGAGATGATCGAGAAGGCGCCGATGTCGTGCAAAATGTCTTCCGCCGCGATGGTCTCCTTGCGGATGCGGCTTTCGGCAAAGGCGATGTCTTCGGGGATCGACGGCGACAGATGATGGCAGACCATCAGCATGTCGAGATGCTCGGCCAGCGTGTTGACCGTGTAGGGCCGCGTCGGATTGGTCGAAGACGGAATGACGTTGGGCAGGCCGCAGACCTTGATGATGTCGGGCGCATGGCCGCCGCCGGCGCCCTCGGTGTGGAAGGCGTGGATGGTGCGGCCCTTGATAGCGGCGACCGTGTTCTCGACAAAGCCGGATTCGTTCAGCGTGTCGGTGTGGATCATCACCTGCACGTCGTAATCGTCGGCGATCGACAGGCAGCAATCGATGGCCGCCGGCGTCGTGCCCCAGTCCTCGTGCAGCTTCAGCGAGCAGGCGCCGCCCAGCACCATTTCCTCGAGCGCGGCGGGCAGCGAGGCATTGCCCTTGCCCGACAGGCCGATGTTCATCGGAAAGGCGTCGAAGGACTGGAT
>NZ_RZPW01000815.1:0-2596 GCF_003998455.1 Mesorhizobium sp. M7A.F.Ca.CA.001.08.2.1
ACAGGTTTTCCTCAGAGCCCCAGCTCTTTCCCCAATTCCTCGGCGCCGTCGTCATCAACAGCGCCGAGGAATTGGGGAAAGAGCTGGGGCTCTGAGGAAAACCGCCCAGGTCGGCGCCGTCCCTCATCCGCCTGCCGGCACCTTCTCCCCGTATAGTGACGGCACGGGGAGAAGGACGCTCAATTCCGGTAGACCGGTTCCTGCTCGTCGAGGATCGCCTTCAACTCGCTGAGATGGCGTTCGGCCTGGCCGGGATAATCGTCCATCTCGCTCGCCGCCTTTTCGGCGATCGCGTCAGAAAGCGTGCGCAGCGGGCGGCCGGTCCACAGCGCCTTGATGTATGTCTCGGCGGCGCGTTCGAAATAGAACATGCGGTTGAAGGCATCGGCGACCGTGTCGCCGATGACCAGCACGCCGTGATTGCCCATCACCATCACCTTGACCTTGGGATCGACGAGAAGCTGCGAGCAGCGCTCGCCCTCCTCCTCGAAGGCCAGCCCGCCATAGTGCGCGTCGACGACATGGCGGTTGAAGAACATCGCCGAATTCTGGTCGATCGGCGGCAATGTCGAGTCAGCGAGCGATGCCAGCACCGTAGCGTGGATCGAGTGCACATGCATGACGCAGCGCGCGTGACGCACATTGCGATGGATGGCGCCATGCAGCCCCCACGCCGTCGGGTCGGGCGCATTGGGGCCGGAGAGCGTTTCCGGATCGTTGGCATCGATCATCAGAAGGTCGCTCGCCTTGATGCGCGAGAAATGCACCTGGTTGGGGTTCATGAGGAATTGTGTGCCCTCATCATTGACGGCCAGCGAGAAATGATTGGCCACCGCCTCGTGCATGTTGAGCCGCGCCGTCCAGCGGAAGGCGCAGGCGAGATCGACGCGCTCCTCATAGTAGGGCAGGTTGGTCAGCGTTTCCTTTTGCAGACGGGCAAGGCTCATCGAAAAATTCTCCGGTTTCGGCAAGAATGCCGTGGCCAGCCCATTCCCGCAACCGGTTTTGGTTGGTGCAGGGATGCTCACGCCGCCGTGCTGGCAGCGGCAGCGCCGGCTCGCAGGCCGCCATGCTCGATGATGAAATCGATCACCTCCTGCAGTCCCTTGCCGCGCGACAGGTCCGTGAAGCCGAACGGCCGCTTGCCGCGCATGCGGCCGGCGTCGCTCTCCATGACATCGAGACTGACGTTCACGTAGGGTGCCAGATCGCTCTTGTTGATGACCAGGAAATCGGAGCGGGTGATCGCCGGCCCGCCCTTGCGCGGAATCTCCTCGCCCTGGCAGACCGAGATGACATAGAGCGTCAGGTCAGCGAGATCCGGCGAGAAGGTGGCGGCAAGGTTGTCGCCGCCGGATTCGATGAAGACGATGTCGAGGTCCGGGAACTTCCTGTTCATCTGCGCGATCGCCTGCAGATTGATCGAGGCATCCTCGCGGATCGCGGTATGCGGGCAGCCGCCGGTCTCGACACCCATGATGCGGTCCTCGGGCAGCGCCTGCAGCCGCGCCAGCATCATGGCGTCTTCCTTGGTGTAGATGTCGTTGGTGACGACGGCGATGGAAAACTCGTCGCGCAGCGCCTTGCACAGTTTTTCGGTCAGCGTCGTCTTGCCCGAACCGACCGGGCCGCCAATGCCGACGCGCAGCGGACCATTTGTCTGTGTCATGCGGGAAACTCCGTGATGGCGAGGATGGCAAAGCCGAGCCCGATCAACAGGCACAGCGGCGAATAATAGCGGACATCGAGCCGCGCGAAAGGCTGTTCCGGCGTCAGCCGCCGCCACCATGGCGTGAAGCCGGCTATGCCGCGCCCCAGGAACACCAGACCGATGAGCAGCGACGTGGCGGCGAGACCCTCCTTGGGGAAGGGTGAAGCGAAGACTCCCATGAGCGCCAGCGGCCATAGTGTCGCCAGGCACAAGCACGCGGCAACGGCGAAACTGGCAAACGGCGTCGGCATCTCATCGACGCCGCGAAAGCCGACCACGGCGCGAGCGCAGGAGGCTGCGTCCTGGCCCGGCCAGATGCCGCCAAGGCCCCAATAGACATGCAGAACGGTGATCAGCAGCAGGACAAAGGATAGCGAGAAGGCGAGAAAAATCATGAGCGGAACAGTCGCGAATATTGGGTTTCATGCTTCATCGCCATGACATCGGAGACGAAGGCGCAGCCACCGAGATCGTCGAGTGTCGAGCGCGCGGCGCGGCTTGCGGTCGCCAGGGCCAGCGGCTCGAAGCCGGCCAACAACGCGGTCGCGCTGCTCTGGCCGACGATGCCAAGCCGGATCGCCGCCTGCACAAGGTTGGAGAAGAAGGTTTGCAGGAAGGCTGACAGCGCATCCTGAAGCGCGATGCCGTTGCCACCCGCAATGGCGCCGACGGCGACGCAATAGGCGCATTCGGCCGGCAGGCGCTCCAGCACCGGATTAGGCCAGGCGGCCGCCGCTTTGAGGAAGGCTCCACCCTGCAGCATGGTCTCGGTATGGCGTTCGCGCGAGCCGGCCAGGGCTTCGGCGAGTGCCGCCACTTCATCGAGATCACCGGTGCCGCGTGCCCGGCGCCAGCTCTCGGCGAACAGCACGGCGTCGTTCCAGC
>NZ_RZPW01000816.1:0-2652 GCF_003998455.1 Mesorhizobium sp. M7A.F.Ca.CA.001.08.2.1
GCCGTCGACGGCCATCGCCAATGCGCCCGTCCCACGGATGGCGCGCGGCATGGTCTGGATCATCTCAAGCATGGTCGTTGCCCTGCTAACGCTCTCAGGGCTCATACCGGTCGATCAGGTCGTCTCCACCAGAGGGCTCGTGGTGTCGCAATCGCCGAATATTCTGGTGCAGCCGCTCGAGACGGCGATCGTCCGCTCGATCGAGGTGCGCGAAGGACAGCGCGTGCGAGCCGGTCAAACGCTTGCTCGCCTCGACGCGACCTTCGCCTCCGCTGACCTTGCTGCGCTGACGACACAGGTCTCGACACTTGAAGCCGAAGTGGCCCGTTTGAAAGCGGAAGCCGACGGAAAGCCCTTCAGCTATGACGGTCTGGACCCGAGTTGGACCCTGCAGGCATCGATCTTCGATCGTCGAAAAGCTGTCTACGACGCCAAGCTGTCGAGTTTTGACCGGCAGAGCGATGAACTCAGTTCCGTGATCTCGCGTTCCCGGTCCGATGCTAACGACTACCGCCAGCGACTGGCCGTCGCGGCTTCGATCGAACGGATGCGCAAGCAACTGGAAGCAAGACAGGTGGGCAGCCGCCTCAATACGCTTCTGGCCGAGGACAACTGGGCAGAGATGTCCCGGGCGCTCGGCAACGCCGAGCAGACATCGGAAGCTGCCAAGCGACAACAGGCGACGGTGGCCGCCGACCGCGATGGCTACATCCAGAGCTGGCGCGCGGAAGTCTCGCAAGGCCTGTCGGAGGCGGGCTCGCGTATGTCCGATGCCCGTGAGCTTCTCAACAAGGCAAAGCTGCGTAAACAGTTGGTTGAGCTGAAAAGCGATGCAAACGCCATCGTTCAGTCAGTGGCGAAGGTTTCCGTCGGGTCGATCCTGCAATCGGGTGACCGGCTGATGACCCTGGTGCCGGACGACGCGGTGCTTGAAATCGAAACGAACATTGTCGGCCGTAGCAGTGGGTTCGTCCACGTCGGTGACCCCGTGGCCATCAAGTTCGACACCTTTCCATATTCGCAATATGGCCTCGCGCATGGCACTGTGCGCACGGTGAGCCCGGATTCCTTCTCGGCCCGGGAACAGGCGCGCGACCCGAACAGTTCGTTGGCCATGCTGCCCCCGGACGCTGACCTGTTTTACCGCACGCAGATTTCCATCGACGAGGTCGCCCTCCATGGCGTGCCCGCAAGTTTCACGATCGTCCCTGGCATGCCGGTAACCGCTGACGTCAAGGTCGGCCGCCGTACCGTGCTCAAGTATATTCTCGGCGCCATACTCCCCCTAGGCCAAGAAGCGATGAGGGAGCCATAGGCTCGGGCGCCGTGCGCGACAAACGGAGGTATGCGTTCTCGCATCGATGGCAATCCTTGACCGCCTGACTGCTTACGGTCCACCAGCGCTGGTATTGCGCCGGGCGATCCAGCTTTCTGACAGCGGCAAGCCTTTAGAAGCCTTTCCGCTGCTGGCAATTGCGGCACGCGCCGGGATTGTCGAGGCCGAATACCGCGTCGCTCGTTGCTATCTCGAAGGTTTGGGTGTGCCGCCAAGCCGGTCGGAAGGCGCGCGTTGGCTGCGGCGAGCGGCCGATCACGGCAGCCCCGATGCCCAGTCGCTCCTCGCCGCGCTTTACGTGGCTGGACTGGCGGCGCAGGAGCCCGACGGCAATGGCTTGGAATCGCAAAGCTTGTTCGAACGGGATTCCTCGCGGGAGCCGGAATTCGCGGCAGCGTTCGGGCTCGCGAAAAAGGCAGCCGAAGCTGGCTCCGCAACCGGGCAGGCAATTCTCGCCTATATCCTTAGCAGAGGCCCCGAAGCGATGCGGGACCTGGATGCGGCGCATGGCTGGTATGAGAAGTCTGCGGCAGCCGGCTGCCCTGAGGGATGCCTGGGCCTTGCTCTTTCCCTCGCCCGGCGCGGGCAGCCTGCGCAGACGGCCAAAGTTGCCGCCGAGGTTCGACGCGCTGCCGACGCCGGTCTGCCAACCGCAATCTACCTTCTTGGGGTCCTGACTGAGCATGGACGCGGCATGCCAGCTGATCGACCGGCAGCCGCGCGACTGTATCAGCTTGCCGCGGAGAAAGGCTTGCCCTCAGCCCAATTCCGGTTGGGATCGGCGCTCATCGAGGGTGGCCTTGCAGGTCAAGATATCGCCGCCGGCGAGGCGTGGATGCGGCGGGCCGCATTGGCAGGAAATATTGAGGCAGCCTATCGTCTGGGCGATCGGCATGTGAAGAGTTCGCCGCCAGACTATGCGGACGCCGCAACATGGTACCGACGGGCGGCAAATGCCGGCCATCAGGCTGCTGCCCGTGCGTTGGCATCGCTTTATCTTTCCGGAAACGGAGTCGCACGGGACGTCGAAGAGGGAGCGCGCTGGCTGCGTACGTCCGCAAATGCGGGAAATCAGCAAGCGCAGGTCGACTTTGCCAATCTGGTTATCGAAGGAGCAGGCGAGCCTGGCGACCGCGCCAGCATCGCTGGATGGTTCGAGGCGACCGCCTCATCGGGCGATCTGATTGCAGCGTTCAACCTCGGCCTCTGCTTTGCCGAGGGCGTCGGCGTGCGAAAGGACGAGGAGCAAGCTGCCCGATGGGTGAGGCGGGCAGCCGAAGGCGTGGCCGATGCGCAATATGCCTACGCGCGAATGC
>NZ_RZPW01000817.1:0-2644 GCF_003998455.1 Mesorhizobium sp. M7A.F.Ca.CA.001.08.2.1
GTGCGGCGAAAGTCGGCAGCGTCACGCCCGGCCGCAGCGCGACCAGGAACTTCAGTTTTTCGGTGAGTGTCGCAAGGCCCGTCGCGGTGATCCAGGAATCCTCGCAATTCTGGCCGGTCGGCAACAGCACGCCGGGAAAGCCGAGCCGGTCGACCGCCTGCGCGATCTCCTTGAAGTAGCCGAATTCGGGCGGCCGCTGCTGCTCCTCGGAACCGAGATAGGAGCCGTCGCCATGCGTCGGGATGAACCAGAAGAAATCGAGCGGTGCGGTGCTGGCAGGCGCGGTCATGTCTGGCACAGTCACGGGCGGATCTCCTGGAGATATGGGTGCGAACGCAAATGGCGCCGGGCGTTCTCACCCGGCGCCGTCAGGGGACAAGTCAGTTGCCGGGTGCCGTCCACACCGCGTCGGAGATACGGACCGCGTTCGGGATCAGCCCGAGCTTGAAGAAGCGGTCTGCGGTCGCCTGCTGGCCGGCGATGATCTCGTCGGTGATCGGGAAGATGCCGAATTTGGTGCGGTTGGCGGCGATGATCTGCGCGTCGAGCGGCACGCCGGTCACCTCATGCAGCGCCGCGGCCACCTTGTCGCGGTTCTGGTCGGCCCATTTCGCCGCCTCGCCCAAGGCTGATATCGTCGTGGTGACGGTTTCGGGATGCGCCTTGGCGAAATCCTTGTTGGCGAGGAAATAGGTGTTGACCTTCAGCACCTCGCTGGAGCGGGCCAGCACACGCGGCTGGTAGCGGGTTTCGGCGATGGCGAAGAACGGATCCCAGACGGTCCAGGCATCGATCTGGTCGCTGGCAAAGGCTGCGGCCGCATCCGCCGGGCTGAGATAGACCGGCGTGATCTGGTCGAACGGGATGCCGGCCTTCTCCAGCGCGGCGACGAGCAGATTATGCGCGCTGGTGCCCTTGCCGACACCGACGCGCTTGCCCTTGAGATCGGCGACCGACTGGATCGGCGACGCCGGCTTGACGAAGATCGCCTCGCCCTCGCCATTCGACGGCAGCGCTGCGGCATAGACGATGTTGGCACCGGCCGACTGGCCGAAGATCGGCGGCGCGTCGCCGGTCCAGCCGACATCGATGGCGC
Organism: Mesorhizobium sp. M7A.F.Ca.CA.001.08.2.1; assembly: GCF_003998455.1. Taxonomy (NCBI): domain Bacteria; kingdom Pseudomonadati; phylum Pseudomonadota; class Alphaproteobacteria; order Hyphomicrobiales; family Phyllobacteriaceae; genus Mesorhizobium; species Mesorhizobium sp. M7A.F.Ca.CA.001.08.2.1. Next base: position 1,097 of record NZ_RZPW01000817.1, read on the forward strand.
CGACATTGAGCGCCTCGACCAGCGGCGGACCGGCGGTGAACTCGACCCATTTGACCGTCACGCCCTTGTCTTCAAGTGCCTTCTCGATCACCTGCTGCTGCCTGGCGATCACCGGCAGGCCGGTCTTCTGATAGCCGATGCTGAACTGCTTCAGCTCCTGCGCCGTGGCGCCGGACGACACGGCAACCGTCGCCGCCAGCAGGCCGATGCCGAAAACACGTCTCGTTAGATTGAACATTGATCCCTCTCCTTCGCTGCGGATCGGCGCCGGAAATGGCCTCGCCGGTTGGAAGATGGATGAGGCTAGGTAATTCTATAAATTTAGTAGAGGAATGATTTTGCGAGTTAGAGGGGAGAATGGGAATTATCTTCTTTGGCTACCTGGAATTCGCCATCCTGGGGTCTGCGCTGCGTCGCTTCGCTCCTTGCCCCGCCCTAGGATGACGAAGACGCGGGGGCTAGTGCCAATCGCCAATCCCCTCACTGCGACCAGTACTGCCAGGCCCAGTAAAAACTCTCGTCGCGTGGCGGCAGGCGGTCGCGCTCGGCGTCCCAGCGGACCGGCGTTGGCGATTTCGGTTGCTGTTCAAGCGGCTGGCTTTCCCTGGTCCAGGCGAGAAGCCAATTGCCGGCTTGGGCGAACAGCACGGCGGTGGAATGGGTCATCGGCATTCTCTCCTGCTCTTCTGGTTCCCAATCATTCGCGTCCCGCCCACGGGACGAGCACGCGCTCGATCCTGCGGAGGGTGAATTCCAGCACGAAGGCAATGGCCGCGATCACCAATATGCCCATCACCACCACGTCGGTGACGAGGAACTGGGCGGCCGACTGGATCATGAAACCAAGCCCGCGCGTCGCCGCCACCAGTTCGGCGGCGACCAGCGTCGACCAGCCGGCGCCGAGCGCGATGCGCAGGCCGGTCAGGATCGCCGGCAGCGCGCTGGGCAGGATCACATGGCGGACCACTTGGCGCTGAGTAGCACCCAGTGAGCGCGCCGCATTGATGCGTTCCTGCGAAACGCCGCGAACGCCGGACGCGGTCGACAATGCCACCGGCGCCAGCATGGAAATAGTGATCACCAGGATCTTCGACGGTTCGCCGATGCCGAACCAGATGACGACCAGCGGCAGGTAGGCGAGCGGCGGGATCGGCCGCAGGAACTCAAGCAGCGGATCGAAGATGCCGCGCCCGATCGTGCTGATGCCGATGGCGAGCCCAACCGGCACGCCGACGAGGATGGCGGCGACCAGCGCGGCGAAAACCCGGCCCAGGCTGGCGATCGCATGCTGCAGCAGCGTCGCATCGACGAAGCCGTCGCGGGCGACGGTGATGAACTTGTTCCACACCGCAACCGGCGAGGGCAGGAACACTGGCGACACCAGTTGCAGGCGGGCCGACAGCGCCCACAGCGCCAGCACCACCAGGATGGTCACCACGCTGACCGCGCGCGCGGAAACGCCTTTGCGTTTCGGGCTGGACCGCGACCACGGCACCGACAGGCCGTCGGTCTCGTCGACCTTGTGTCCCGGCCGCTCGGTGTAGGAGG
>NZ_RZPW01000818.1:0-2643 GCF_003998455.1 Mesorhizobium sp. M7A.F.Ca.CA.001.08.2.1
CCTCGACCCGGTCCGTCGCGGTCACGCCAAGCAAGCCGAAGCCAAGCCGGCGGCAGAGATTGCGGAACCTGGCATCGCTTTCGCGTCCCTTGCCGCGAGCCGACATGCGCGCGGCCAGCCACACCTCGTCGCAGGCCGCCGCACGATCGACACCTTGCAGCACCAGTTCGAGATTGAACTGCAGCTTCAACTCGCAGATGACGACAACCGGCGGCTCCCCCTCGCGCAACGCAACAACATCGCAGCCGTCGATCTCGCCTTTGACGACAAAGTCGAGGCTTTCGAGGAACCGCTTCACCGGCGCATAGAGTGAGGTCTCGTTCATGGCACAAGGTTTAGCCGATTCGAGGCGAAAAGCCTTCCGGTGGTTCGGCGTCCTGCGGCTCGAAAGGGGACCGGTGTGGATACCGCAACGCCGGGCCAGCCGTCAGGCTTCGGCGTTCGGCACCGCCCGGTTCGGCAGCTTCCTGCGGCGCAGGAGCGGATAGCCGATCTGGCCGAAATAGGTGGAAGGGATCGGATCGTCGACGCCGTACTTCTCCGGCACCTTGTCACCGGTGGGATTGTAGGTGCCGAACAGCACGTCGAGGAAAGGCAACTGCCCGGCGAAGTTCTTGTCATAGGCTTCGCGCTGGTTGGCATGGTGCCAGCGATGGAACTGCGGGCTGGCGATCAGCCACTTCAAGGGGCCGAACGGAATCCGCACGTTTGAATGCACAAGCAGCGTATGTCCAAGGTAGAGAGTCGAAAAGACGGCGATCGACGCTTCCGAGAAGCCGAGGAAAAAGATCGGCGTCAGCGATATTGCCTTTGTGACGATGGCGTCGACGGGATGATTGTGGAAGGCCCCGAGCCAGTCGAGTTCTTCAATCCCGTGGTGAACGGCATGGAACTTCCAAAGCGCCGGGATTTTGTGAAAGGCCCGATGTGTCCAGTAGACGCCGACATCGGTGATCACGATGATTTCGGCAACCTGCAGCCAGACGGGCTGGCCGCTGACGGCATGCGTTATCGCTTGCGGGACCAGGAGTGCAGCGGCACCGAGCGCGCCTGCCGCCATCATGACGATGGCCAGCTTTATGATGAAGCCGTTGAACAGCAGATAAATCAGATCGACAGCGAAGCCCTTGCGAAAGATCTTCTGCGGCCGCTCGGCAAACAGATGTTCAAACGGAATGAAGATCAGCGCGCAGATCAAAAGTGCCTTGATGCCGAAGATATCCATCGATTCGCCTCTGCGCGCAGTCTGCGCCTCTGAGAGGAACCACATCTCCCTTTCCAAAGGCTAAAGGCTCTGCCTTTTGCGCAAGGGCTCGGACGCGCGGAACGTGCGAGCAATGTCGCCGAACGCGGCGGCTCGGAGCAATGGAACCGTCGAACGCGGTTCCTTGACAAGGCTTCGAACCGTTCGTGTCCTAGCCGTCAGGACCCCAAACATCCGGGTTGCGTTTGAAATACTCAATCGGCATCTCGGTGAGCACGCGCACTTTCCGCGTAGGATGCTGCCCCGGCGGACGAAGAACCGAGGCCAGGTCGACCACGTTCTCTTTGGGTTTCGGCGCGGGTTTCGGGGGTTTTTTGCCCTTGCGCTTGGCGTCGATCATGGCAATCAACGCGGAGGCGAGCGACGATTGAACAGTCAGGCTTCCGTCTGCGCAATCTAGCGGATGGGTATTTTGATAGTTACGTCCGCTTGTCGTCCGGATGGCCAAGCTCGCAGAACCACCCGCCCAGATACTTCACCGATGGCGCCTTGGGATCCGGAATCTGCGTCTTCGCCTCGACCGCTGCGCGGAATGGCTCGGCGCTGTCTTGCGGGATGAACCCCAGATGGTTGGCGCCGCTGTTGTCGACCATTTTCAGCTTGTTGTCGGATATGCCGAACGAGATTGTGTGCCCGACGCGCGGCGCCGTCAGTGCTGCTTCGACCAGACGAACGCAGTCGGCGAAGGAAAGATACGACCACAGCATGCGTCGGTCGGCCGGTTCGGGAAAGGACGAGAAGATACGCAGGCAAGCCGTCTCAATGCCGAACTTGTCCCAGTAGAGCCGGCTCAGGCTTTCGACGAAATTCTTCGACACGCCGTAGAGGCTGTCGGGGCGCACCGGCGCATCGACGCCGATATGGGCTTCGACTTCATGATAGCCGATGGCATGCACCGAGGAAGCATAGATAACCCGCTTCACGCCGTGCTTCCGGGCGCCTTCGTAGATGTGGTAGGATCCGCGAATGCTGGAATCCAGGATCGTTTGCCATTCGCATTCAAGCGGCGCACCGCCGAAATGCACGATCGCGTCGCAGTCCTTGGTGGCCGCAAGTGTAGCCTCCATGTCGGCGAGATCGAAGACCGCTTCTTCCTCGTGAGGAGCAAGATCGCCGAACGGTTCGCGACCTGCCAGGCGGATCGTTTTTGCCAGCGGCACCAGCCCCTTTCGCAGTTCCGAGCCAAGCCGGCCGGCGGCGCCGGTGATCAGGATGCGTTCGTAATGCGGCATGGTCTACTCCACTTGCGCGACGGCGGCGTTGATCCGCGCGATCGCCTCGGCAAGCACCTCCTCGCTGGTGGCGGTGGAGATACGAAAATAGGGGGAAAGTCCGTAGGCAGTGCCCGGCACCGAGGCCACGCGGCCTTCGTTCAGAAG
>NZ_RZPW01000819.1:0-2637 GCF_003998455.1 Mesorhizobium sp. M7A.F.Ca.CA.001.08.2.1
GGCTTGTGCCGCGGGATGGAGGCGGACCATCGACAGGAAGCTCTTGACGATGCGGCCGCCGAGCGCTGCGGCCGCATCGTCAAGAGCTTCCTGTCGATGGTCCGCCTCCATCCCGCGGCACAAGCCGAGACCGACCTCAACCAGGTGATCCGGGCGGCACTTGAAGTGACCGCCTATGGCGCGCGCTCAAGCGGCATCATCATCGACACCGATTTCGCCGCAGGCCCGCTGCTGGCCATGGCCGACGCCGACCATGTGACGCAGGTGGCGGCCAATTTCCTCATCAACAGCCAGCACGCTTTGGCTGGCATTGCCGGCGACCGGCTGATCAAGGTGCGGACGTTCCGCAGCGACCGGGATCATCCCTGCTTCTCGGTCGAGGACAATGGGCCCGGCGTGCCGGAAGCGATCCGCGGCCGCATCTTCGAATCCTATTTCACCACCAAGCCGGTCGGCGTCGGCACCGGCATCGGCCTGTCGATCTCGAAATCGATCATCGAGCGGCACAATGGCAATGTCTGGTTCGAGGAAGTGCTCCCGAGAGGCGCGCGTTTCGTCGTCCAGCTGCCGGCCATCGTGGCCGGCCTCGCCACCGCCGGCGACAACCAGCCGCGATCGAGCGGCCTGCGCCATGCCTTGATCATCGACGACGAGCCGGATGTCGCCGGGTCACTCTCCGACATCCTCGAACTGATGGGCATCAAGTCGCGGATCGTGCCGGTCTGGGAATCGGCCGCCGCCACCTTGAGCGGCCATATGCCGCCGGACATCGTTTTTTCGGACCTGCGCATGCCCGGCGTCAGCGGCATATCGATCTATCGTGAGCTGCTCGCCGAAAAGCCCGTTTTGGCGCGGCGTTTCGTGCTGGTCACCGGAGACCTGATCGGTGCCAAAGCCGAAATCGAAGCCTTGCCGGCGCAGCAGCGACCGCAGATTCTGGAAAAGCCGTTCAGCACGCTGGATGTGCGCAGCGTGCTCTCCGCCATCGCCGAACAGGCGGCCTTGAAAGGATAAAAAAGAGGCTCCCGGGGGCGGGAGCCAAAAGGAGCGCACTGGAGGGCGCTCGGGGAGGTCAGAGCATGATCCACAAAACGGGAACGGTTTTCGGGACCATGCTTCGACGGAAATCAGAAAATATTCGGCGTGCCGGTCAACGGCGCGGCATTGGCGATCATGCGGATCGCCCGGCTTTTGTGTGTTCCGGACTGTTCGGCGATGGCGCGCAGGCAATCCATGCTCTCGGCACCCCAGGCCTGGCCCTTGCAGGCGAAGTCGGTCACCGGCACCGGCAGACGCGCGGTCCTGGTCGTCGTCTGCGCGCCGTCGATGAGATTGGCCGGCGGATTCAACGAAGCGAAGGCCGGCCCGATTGTCGGCGTGAACGCCATGCCGACGAAGGCGCAAGCAGCCAGCACCATGAACATCGCCATGGGGTGGTCGCTGGCCCGCTGGCGCAGCGCCAGTTTCGGACGGCGGTCATTGCGCTCTGGAGCCTGAAGGCGGCTCTCGCCGCGGATCGTCTGGATTTTCGCATGCATTACCTTCCCCTTCGCTGAGTTTCTTTTGGCGGCGAAATGAACTTATCCGCGCTTTGTAACGGTGATGGGGTGGCGAAGGATTGGCACTGTAACGAATTCGAAACAACATTGGGGCGAAGTCGGGCAAAATCGGGCATGGCTTCGACGGCGCCGAGGCTCGAGGCGCAACTTGACCGATCTTACCGAACAGTCTTTCGAAAAGATCAGGCTCAGCCCGGAGCTTGAAGCTCGGCAATGATCTTGTGCGCGGCGATGCGCCCGGCAATGATGGCGCCCTCGACATACCCCGGAAACGATGGCGAGAGTTCTGAAGAGACGAGATACACCGGCGGTGCGCCGGCAAGGATCGTTCGCTCGGCGTCTGTCGCTGTAACATCGACAATAAGATCGCTGTACGCGCCGCCGCTCCAGCGATCTCCTGTCCAGTCACGCAAACTGAAATCGATGACGTCACCGGCATCCGGACCAAGGGCTGCCTCCAGCCGGCCGGTCACCTCCGCACGCAGTTCCGCCTCGCCGAGGTCGCGCCAACGCAGCGCGAGCGAGCCGCCGGCGAACACGACGAGCGCCGCATGCTCCGCATCCTTGCCGGCGTCGCAGGCAAACAGCCCCGGCGGCTCGAGCCACATCACCATGCCGCTCAAATCCCGCGCCCGCCAAAACGGTTTGGCATAGCGCACCAGGATCTTGATAGCCGCGCCGCTTTCCCAGGCGCCGAGTGCCCGCCCCAGTCCGGCCGGCAAAGCGGGGGCAAAGGCGAGCTCCGTCACCTTCGCCGGCGGGACGGCAACCAGAACCGTGCGCGCCTCGACGGCACCCCCGGCCGAAACGACAAGAACACCTGGCGAACTGTGCTCGATGCGCGTGACCGGCTCGCTTAGCCGCAACCGATCGCCAAGGTCGCGGGCCAGATCGTCGGCCAGCGAATGCATGGTTTCGCGCACAGAATATTGCAGTTCCGTCACCTCGTTGGTGACCCGCCGGTCATTGTCGATCAAATACCAGAGAGGAATCTGGTCCAGCGCCATGCACCAGAGACCTTCGATCATCGAACGGAACGCCACCCTTGCATCGGCCGAATCGTGCTGGCAGGCAAGCC
>NZ_RZPW01000081.1:0-13101 GCF_003998455.1 Mesorhizobium sp. M7A.F.Ca.CA.001.08.2.1
GCCGTCCGCAGCGACACAGCGCGCCGTTCGGCCGATGGATCATGTGGCCGAATTCGCCGCCCGAGGAATGGGTGCCGGTGAACAATTCGCCCTTCAGCACCAGCCCCATGCCGATGCCGTGCGACAGGAGGATGGCGATGAAATCGTCGCGGTAACGATCGGGGTCGCGCCAGCGCAGCGCCACCGCCATCATGTTGCAATCGTTCTCCATAATGGCTGGGATGCCGAACTCCTCTTCGAATATGTCGGCGAAGGCGATGTCGGTGTGCGGCGTGATCGGCGACCACAGCATGGCGCGGGCACGGGTGTCGGTGATGCCCTGGACGGCCAGCGCGATACGAGCGATGCTGCGCACGTCCAGGTCGGGATCTTCCAGGCGGCGCCGCACGATTGCCGTGCACTCACCGATCAGCGAGTCGCGCGACATCGTCAGCGTGTCGAGCCGGCGCTGTTCCTCGGATATTACCTGGCCGGCATAGTCGATGACGGCGACCGAGAGGAAGTTCAGCGACAGCACCACGGTCATTACCGCGGCCGCTTCCGGATTGAGGCTGAGGCCGACCTGCGGACGGCCGCGTTTGAGCGAGCCGGCCTCGCTCGGCTTGCTTTCGGTCAGGATGCCTTCGACGATCAGGTCGGATGAGATCGCCGAGATCGTCGAATGGCTGAGGCTTGTGGTTGCGGCGATCTCGGTGCGCGACGGCTGTCCGGCGCGGCGCACCGCCGCGATCACCATCGCGCGGTTGCGGCGGCGCAAATCGTCGTGGCGGATTCCGACCGACATGCTCTTTCATATCCTCCCGGTCGCCGCGGTTCTTCCTGCCCTGGAACGCTGTCGGTGACGCGGTCAAATACTGGCAGAAGCCGCGCGCCGTGTCATTTATTTATTCCGAGGCCCGAAAAAAATTCGAAACGACATCAAAATCCATCAGAATCGATGTTGACAGCGTTCGGGCGTTGGCCCAGTATTTTTTCGAGGCTCGAAAAAATAGGGCCTCTGTGCCGGCCCTCGGGCCAGTTTGGTCGCGCCATACGCGGCGCAGGGAGGATAATATGAAAAGATTCACAGCCGCCATCCTGGCGGGTGCCGCCATGTCGCTGACGCTCGCGTCTGTCGCGCAGGCGAAGGACAAGGTCGTCGGCGTTTCGTGGTCCAATTTCCAGGAGGAACGCTGGAAGACCGACGAGGCCGCCATGAAGACGGCGATCGAGGCCGCCGGCGACAAGTACATCTCCGCCGATGCGCAGTCCAATCCCGGCAAGCAGCTTACCGACGTCGAAAGCCTGATCTCGCAGGGCGCCAATTCCCTGATCATCCTGGCGCAGGATGCTTCGGCCATCGGCCCGGCCGTGCAGAAAGCCCTGGACGAAGGCATTCCGGTCGTCGGCTATGACCGGTTGATCGAGAACAAGGATGTTTTCTATCTGACCTTCGACAACAAGGAAGTCGGCCGCATGCAGGCCCGCGAAGTGTTCAAGGTCAAGCCGGAAGGCAACTACGTCTTCATCAAGGGCTCCGGTGCCGATCCCAATGCCGACTTCCTGTTCTCGGGCTCGATGGAAGTGCTCAAGGAAGCCATTGACAGCGGCAAGATCAAGAATGTCGGCGAAGCCTACACGGATGGCTGGCTGCCCGCCAACGCCCAGAAGAACATGGAACAGTTCCTGACCGCCAACGACAACAAGGTCGACGCGGTGGTCGCGGCCAATGACGGCACTGCCGGTGGCGTCGTCGCGGCGCTGACGGCTCAAGGCTTGGCCGGCACCGTGCCGGTCTCGGGGCAGGACGGCGACCACGCCGCGCTGAACCGCATCGCCCTGGGCACGCAAACCGTGTCGGTGTGGAAGGACGCGCGCGAGCTCGGCAAGAATGCCGCCGAGATCGCCTCGCAACTGGCCGACGGCAAGAAGACGAGCGACATCGCCGGCGCCAAGGACTTCACGACGCCGGGCGGCAACACCGTCAAGTCGCTGTTCCTGACCCCGGTTGCCATCACCAAGGACAATCTCAACGTCGTCATCGACGCTGGCTGGATCAAGAAGGACGAAGTCTGCGCGGGTGTCGCTGCCGGCACCGTCGCGGCCTGTAACTGATCCGGACCACTTCGAAATATCTGAACGCCGCGGCCCAAAAGCCGCGGCGTTTTCTCAAAGAATTGTGTTTCCGCATCATGCGGATAGCTTCTAGGCTGGGCTCCGGCATGCGCGTCAGACGGCCAGCCGGTGGGAGGAAATCATGACCGACACGACGTCCAACCCGCAGGCCGATACGGCGCGCGCGTCGGAACTCGGCGCCGTCGCCCGGTTCCTGAAGGCGACCGAGATCGACACCCGGATGATCGGCATGATCGGCGCGCTGCTGGTCATCTGGATTGGGCTGCATGTCATTTCCAGCCTGCGCCTCGGCGTCAACCCGCTCGATTTCGACAGCCGCACCTTTCTCACGCCGCGCAATCTGTGGAACCTGTCGGTGCAGACATCCGCGGTCGCCATCATGGCCTGCGGCATGGTGCTGGTCATCGTCATGCGCAACATCGACCTGTCGGTCGGTTCCGCCGAGGGCCTGATCGGCATGGTGATGGGATTTGCCCAGGTGCATTTCCTGGTGCGTTTTGTCGGGCTCGAACTCGGCAATCCGTGGATCTGGGTCCTGGCGCTGGTCATCGGCCTGGCGCTCGGCCTGTTGATCGGCGCCTTTCAAGGCTTCGTCATCGCCTATCTCGAAGTGCCCGCCTTTATCGTGACGCTGGGCGGCCTGCTGGTCTGGCGCGGTGCTGCCTGGTGGGTCACATCAGGCCAGACCGTGGCGCCGCTTAACGCCACCTTTCAGCTGATGGGCGGCGGGCCGGCGGGATCGATCGGCGCAACCTGGAGCTGGGTTGTCGGGATCGTCGCCTGCCTCGCCGTGGTGTTTGGGCTGTTCAACGGGCGGGTGCAGCGCAAGCGTTTCCGTTTTCCGCTACGTCCGATCTGGGCCGAGGCGCTGCTCGGTGTCGTCACCTGCGGCGCCATCATGGGTGCGGTTTGGCTCGCCAACTCCTACCCCTGGCCGATCGGCATCGTGAACAGATATGCGGCCGCCAACAACATCACCGTTCCCGAAGGCGGCCTGTTCATCGCCCACGGTATCGCCATACCGGTGCTGATGGCGGTCGCCGTCGGGCTGGTCATGACCTTCATCACCAACCGCACCCGTTTCGGCCGCTATGTCTTCGCCATCGGCGGCAATCCCGAGGCGGCCAATCTCGCCGGCATCAACACGCGCTGGATCACCATGAAGGTGTTCATGATCATGGGCGTGCTGGCCACGATTGCCGCGGCGATCTCCTCGGCCCGGCAGAATTCGGCCACCAACGTGCTTGGAACGCTCGACGAGCTGCTCGTCATTGCAGCCGCCGTGATCGGTGGCACATCGCTAGCCGGCGGGTCGGGAACGATCATCGGCGCCATGCTCGGCGCCCTGCTGATGCAGTCGCTGCAGTCCGGCATGGTGCTGCTTGGTGTCGACTCGCCGCTGCAGAGCATCGTCGTCGGCGCCGTACTGGTGATCGCCGTGTGGCTCGACACCGTCTATCGCAAGCGCGTCTAGGAGGGCATGCCATGACTGACAAGACTGCTCCTGCAGCCACCGCGCTGATCGACATGAGGAACATCTCGATCGCGTTTGGCGGCATCCGCGCCGTCGACGACGCCTCGATCGATCTTTTCCCCGGCGAGGTCGTGGCGCTGCTCGGCCATAATGGCGCCGGCAAGTCGACATTGATCAAGATCCTGTCCGGCGCCTACAAGCGCGATTCGGGCCAGATCTTCGTCAACGGCGAGGAGGCATCGATCTTCAACCCGCGCGACGCCAAGAAATACGGCATCGAGACGATCTACCAGACGCTGGCGTTGGCCGACAATGTCGACGCCGCCGCCAATCTGTTCCTCGGCCGCGAGTTGATGACCGCCTGGGGCACGCTCGACGACGTTGCCATGGAGGCCGAGGCGCGCAAGGTGATGGGTCGGCTCAATCCCCGGTTCCAGCGTTTCAAGGAGCCGGTGATCAAGCTGTCGGGCGGCCAGCGGCAATCGGTGGCGATTGCGCGTGCGATCCTGTTCAACGCCCGCATCCTGATCATGGACGAGCCGACGGCCGCACTTGGTCCGCAGGAAACGGCGCAGGTCGGCGAACTGGTTAAGCAGCTCAAGTCCGACGGCATCGGCATCTTCCTGATCAGCCACGACATCCACGATGTGTTCGAGCTTGCCGACCGGGTCTGCGTCATGAAGAACGGCCAGGTGGTCGGCACCGCCCGCACCACTGATGTCACCCAGGACGAGGTGCTGGGCATGATCATTCTGGGCAAATGCCCGCCAGGCGCCATTCCCGGACCGGGCGCGGCGAAGATCGCGGCCTGAGATCAAGCCAGATCGCGGTTGCCGGACACGTGATATGCCAGCCGTAGGGATGGCTTGGCCTTGGCATTGTGTTGGCAGGGCGACTTGCGCATAAAGGTCCGACATTGCTCAGGGACCGCACGATCCGTTGAAGAAGCTTTTCCCGATCATCGCCTTTATCGCCGTCGCGCTGATCAGCATGGTGATGGCAGGTTTTGCCTACTTCGCCACGCAGGAAGCCGCGCGCATCAAGTTCGAGGCGACTGCCGACGATGCGCTCAACCGGATCGAGAGCCGCATCGACCTGCATCTGTCGCTGCTGCGCTCGACGCAGGCCCTGTTCGACGCCCGCAATGGCGATATTTCTCGCAATGAGTTCAAGGCCTTCTTCACCGCGCTCGATGTCGACAAGAATTTCGCCGGCTTGCGCGGTATCGGCTTCCTCAGGCTGGCAAAGACGGGCGACGAGGCGACGGTCGAACGCGACATGCTGCACGATTATGGCGTCAGTCATCCAATCTACCCGGACACCACGCAACCCTGGCGCACCCCTATCGTGCTGTTCGAACCGCTGGATCCATCCAATCAAGCCGGCATCGGCTACGACATGTTCAGCGAACCGGTGCGGCGTGCGGCGATCGAAAAGGCGATGTCCGACGACCAGCAGCATGCCAGCGGGCTGGTGCAGCTAGGCCAGGACACGGGCGCCGCGCAGACGTTCACCGGCTTCTTCGTTTTCGTGCGGCTCAATGTCGAAACCGCTCCCGACGTCATCAATGCTTCGAGATCCTCGACATCAGGTTTTCTCTATGCGGCCTTTCGGGCTCGCGATCTGTTCCGGACCGCGCTCAGCCGGTCGCCGCTTTTGCCGGTCAACACCGAAATCTATGATGGCGATGGTGCCGTGAACGGCGACAATCTGTTGTTCCGGTCGGAGACGCCGCCGGCTTCCACTTTCGGGAACAGGCTGCTGGTCACGCGAAAGATCATCGTCGCCGGACAGCCATGGACTGTCCTGTTCCGGCCGACAAGCGCCTTCTCGCAGCCGTCGTCGCGCGCCATTCCGGTGATGCTGGGGCTGTTCGGCCTGCTGTTGGCGGGCGCAATCGCGCTTGTGGCGCGCTATCAGGAGCGGGCCTATGAGGCAGCGTCGCGATTGCACGAAACGACGGAAAAGAGCCTGATCGAAAAAGACCTGATGCTGCAGGAGATGAAGCATCGCATCAAGAATTCGATCACCAGGGTGCTGGCGATCGCGCGTCAGACGGCATCGCGGGCGACCGACGTCAACGAGTTTTCAGCGTCCTTCTCGGCTAGGCTGCAGGCGATGGCGGCCTCCCAGGACATGCTGACGCGCTCACGCTGGCAGAAGGCCGATCTTGGCGATCTCCTGCGCATCGAGCTGGGTCAGGTGTTCGGCAAGGAGCTACCCGCTGAGCTGTTGTCGGGACCACAGGTGCTGCTCGACGAAACCACAACGCAAGCGCTCGGCCTGACCTTCCACGAACTGGCGACGAATGCGCTGAAGTACGGCGAAGCCGGCAATTCCGTTGGAGCGCTGAAGGTGGACTGGTCGGTCGAAGGGCGCGGGCGCGACAGGTTGCTGGCTCTCAACTGGCGCGAAAACGGGCAGAAGAAACTCGAAGCGCCCGACAAAACCGGCTTCGGCACCAAGCTGATCGACCTCAACGTGACGCGCGAACTGCGCGGTACGATCAAACGCGATTACCAGGCCAATGGGCTGAACGTGGAAATCAAAATCCCGCTGGCAAGCTGACGGTGATCGTCAGGCGGCCAGGATCAAGCATCCAAACATAGAAAATCCGGAGGCCGGCAGACCGGTCTCCGGATCGATGGCTAGATTATCATCGCTGATTAGTTGCAGCGAGCCGTGTAGGTGCCGCGACGATCACGGTACACGCAACGGCCATCCCGCAGCTTGCGAACCAGCAGGCCCGATCCGGCACCGACAGCCGCGCCGATCAGCGCGCCCTTGCCGCCGCCGACCAAGCCGCCGACACCGGCGCCGATCAAGCCGCCGCCAACCACGTCCTGCTCGGTCGTTGTGCAGCCGCTGACGGCAACCACCGCAACCAGGGCAATAATCATCTTCCGCATAGAGTCACTCCTCACTTTTTGTCCTCACTTCGTAAAGCTCCAGCTGCCATCTAGCATGAAATGACGGCCTTTGCTGCTGCAATCTATTGTTGGTGAAGATAGTCTTTTTCTGGGCGTATCGTGTTCGATGCCATTACCAGGCTGGAAATTGCCAAAGACGCGTCAAGCGTACCATCGGCGCGCACATTCCAGACGATCTGATCATAGTCGTCCTCAAGCGCCGGATCGACCGCAAGGCATTTGGCGACGATGTGGTCAGCCTGCCCTTGCACGTCGCCCAAGACAAATGGGCGTTCGGCCACGCATTGCTCGGCCGTCGCGAAAACGCTTACGGGCACCTGGAGTTCACGGCAGTCGGCCATCGTGTTCGAGCAACCGATGACCAGCAACAATGCAGCGATATGTTCCATGGCGAGAAGTCCTCTCGCCATAGTAACGGTCTACATTCGCCAAAGTTCCTGGTTGGCTTGATCGGCCGGGGAAATAAGATGGCGCTACAGCCGATTCGGCCACCGGCCGAAACGACGTGGCCTAGTAGACCAGTTGGTGCAGGGCGACCGCCATGATCACCGCCACCAAGGCCAGCGCAACAAGGCGCAAAGCTCCGTTGGGAACAGGAGCCAGCGGTGGCGCGGAAGCCTCGGAGTCCTCAAACTCGCCCATGGAAATCCGGGCGGCCTGCTCCAGTCTGTTCATGTCGGCAACCGTCAAGGCATTCCTCCCACCATGCTGCAAATCCTGCTGCGGAAATGTTCGGTGATGCAACAAGTTCCAGCGGTATCCGGGAAAAACAGCATCTGCTTTTATGGTGAACGGCGGGTTAAGGAAGGTCGCTCAATCCGTCTCGAAATTGCCGTGCGGAACGACAAGGCGGTATTCAAGGCGGCCAGCCGCGATTTCGAGCGTCGCCGTTCCGTTCAGTGACGCCGGCACGACCCGTTCGAGTGCGACGCTGCCGAAGCGCTTCTCGCTACGCCTGACATCACCGGCTCCGATTGCCTCCGCCCATGTCAGGGACAGGGAGGTTCCCGTGTCGTCGGCGGTCAGGTTGGCTGTAACGTTGACGTACCCGCCGGGCCGCGACAGGGCGCCGTAGCTCACCGAATTGACGGCGAGTTCATGCATCGCAAGGCCGATATGCAGGGCAGCGTTGGGATTGAGATAGGGGTTTGCCCCCTGAAACCTCAGGCTCCGAACCGGATCGCCGCCATAGCGGCCAACCTGGCCCGATACGAGTTCGCGAAGTGCTGCACCCCGCCAGTTGGAAGAGGTCACGAGATCCTGGGACGAGGCCAGCGATTGCAGCCGGCCGCGAAAGCGTGTCAGGAAATCGCCGATGCTGTCGGAGTAGCGGCCGGTCTGGGTGGCTATGCTCTGGATGATCGCCAGCAGGTTTTTGGAGCGATGGCTCACCTCTCGCAACAGCGTCGTCAGGGTCTGCTCGCGGCGCTTCTGCTCCGTCGTCTCGACCATCGTGGTGACGACGCCTTGCACGGTGCCACCATCGCCGTGATCGGCATCGATCCACACCTCGAACCAGCGGCTGCCATCCTCGACGGGAACGCTGATCTCGAGACGTTGAGGGTTGCCGGATGCAATGACGTCGCGCTTGGCCGCGCCGATGCGGTCGGCCTGCGCCTCCGGCAGGATGCCGATGCTGTCGGCGGTGTCCGAAACCCAGGGCGCACGCATGTTGCGCGCCCATACGGTTTTCATCTCGCGATCCTGGTAGAGAACGGAAATGCCGGCATTGTGCAACGCGTGAAGAAGAGCACGACCGAGCTGCATGCCGCTGTCGGCGGGATGGAGGGCGATGACTTCATCGCTTTGCACGGCGTCTTTCCTGTTTCCGGTCCTGGAACCCATCGGCCAATCTGTCCACCCAATTCAGGCTGAACGGCTCATCGTTGAATGGGTTCCAAACAGGTTTCCGGAAAACCCGCCGCCAAAAACGGTCCGCCGGACGGCGTCCTTTGAGGGACACCGCCCGGCGGTGGCTGGAAACCGTTTGAGGGGTGCGGCTTCCAGTGTTCGGCCGTCCGTCCTTACGAAGCCCGCTTGAACAGGCCCGCAAGAAGCGAAATGATCAGGAAGGCGAGAAAGATGAAAAACAATATCTTGGCAATTCCAACGGACGTGCCTGCAATACCGCCAAAACCAAGCGCGCCGGCGATGATCGCCACGACGAAAAATACGAGCGCCCAGTAAAGCATGATCCATCTCCTTCGAATGGTGCGATGAAAACGTCGGTGGTTGCGGTTTGTTCCCACCCTTTGCCGAAAAAGACCGTGCTTGCAATCGTTCGAGCAGGACGCGCAGGAAATTAGCCGTCACCGCGCGATGCGTGCATCAGGCGGCCCGAAGTGAAGAATTGAGGAATTGATGAATTGACGATTTGATGATCTGGAGAAATCGGCAAGCGAGGCTATCGCCTTCGGTTCGTCAATTCCTCCACTCCTCAATTCGCGACTATGCGGCTGCTTTCGCCTGCCGGTCAAAGAACAGTGCCTGGCTGATCAGCGCCTTGACCATGTCGGGATTGAACGGCTTGGTGACCAGGAAGGCCGGTTCCGGTCGTTCACCAGTCAACAGGCGCTCGGGGAAGGCGGTGATGAAGATGACCGGCACCGACGTCGATGACAGGATTTCGTTCACGGCCTCGATGCCGGAACTGCCGTCGGCAAGCTGGATGTCGGCCAGCACCATCTTCGGCCGCGTCTTGCCGAACATCATCACTGCCTCGGCATGGGTGCGCGCCGTTCCAACGACGCGGTGCCCGAGGCTCTCGACCATTTCTTCGATATCCATGGCGATCAGTGGTTCATCCTCGATGATCAGAACGTCGGTTGCCACCTGACGGGATATCTCGTTGCTCGCCTGGGCAAGCAACTCTGAAAACTCCTGGTCACCGACGTCAAGGATCTCAGCCGCTTCCTCCTCGCTGAAGCCTTCGACCGCCACGAGCAGGAAGGCCTGACGGGGCCGTGGTGCAATCGCATTCAGATTGGCGGCGGTGCGCTGTTCCCACGCCGATTGCGCCTGTTCCTGTGGAACGCGGATGGCGACCGATGTGAAAAGCTTGGCGAAAACCTTGTACAGCGCGATGCGGTCGCTCGATGCTTCGGGAAATATCTCGATATCGGCGATGATGGCTTCAAGCATCGCAGCGACCAGCGCGTCACCACTCTCTTGCGACCCGGAAACAGCCCGCGAGAAGCGGCGCAGGAAGGGCAGATGTGGTGCGATGGTGGCGGATAAGCTCATGGTAAGACGTCTCCCTCAGAATGACGCGATTGCGTAGCAGGTCAAGCTGACTGCAAGCCCTGATAACGCCGATTTTTTGAAAAAGTTCCACCTCGACGGAACAAAAGCCGGGGAGTGGCGTTTGTGGTGGGGATGGGCAACCAGACGAGGGCGCCGCTTGCGTTGTGTTGAGTACGGCAAGAGCGGCTTGAGCGCTGGGAATACAAGGGCAAAATGAAGGATATGACGAAAGATATTCTGACTGGCGCCGAGAGCAGGCGCCGGAACGGTTCTGGTGACGCTCTTGGGCCGAACTCCGAAATCGGACGCAAACTCAAACAATATTACGACGCGCTGGTCTCCGACGATGTGCCGGATCGCTTTTCGCAGTTGCTTAGCCAACTGGAACAGGCTGAACCCGCACAGAAGAAGGACTGAGGCATGGCCGCGGTCTCACAAGGCTTCAAGACTGATCTGCTTGGGGCAATCCCAAGTCTGCGCGCGTTTGCCGTGTCGCTGACGCAAAATGCCGATAAAGCCGACGACCTCGTCCAGGAAACACTCGTCAAGGCTTGGGACAAGCATGAGAGCTTCCAGCCCGGCACCAATCTCAAGGCCTGGCTTTTCACCATCCTGCGCAACGAGTTCTATTCGCAAATGCGCAAGCGCGGGCGCGAAGTGCAGGACAGCGACGGTATCATGACGGCCAGGCTTGCCGTTCATCCGGCCCAGCACGGTCAACTCGACCTGAAGGACTTTCGCGGGGCGCTGGAGCAGTTGCCGGAGGACCAACGCGAAGCCATCATCCTCATCGGCGCATCTGGTTTCTCCTACGAGGAGGCCGCGGAGATCTGCGGCTGCGCGGTGGGGACGATCAAGAGCCGCGTCAGCCGAGCCCGTACCCGCTTGCAGGAGATCCTGAAAATATCAGGTGAGGACGAGTATGGTCCGGACGCGATTTCGGCCCAGGTAACGAGTTCGCCGGCGAGCTGACCGCGATCGCGTCTCAAGCGCGTCCGCAGGCCGCCGCGACCGCTTGCACCAGGTCTTCGCCTGAGTAGGGTTTGCCAACCAGCCTGACGCCCGGAAACGATGCCTTGATTTCATCGGCATCCGAATAGCCGGACGCAAACACGAAAGGTATGCCTGCCGCGCGCAGCCCGGAAGCGAAATCGATCGTCGAGGCGCCGCCCAGCATCAAGTCGACAATGGCTGCATCGAATCGCGTGGCGACTTCCCGGCCATCGACCTCGGTCAGGTCACGGGCGATCACCACCTCATCGGCGCCATGATCGCGGCAAAGTTGCTCGACATCCATGGCGATGAGAAATTCGTCCTCCAAAACGAGAATCCGCAATCCGTCAAGCAATGTGGGCACAGGCAAAGACTCCTTGAAACGCCGGAGTCATGATCGCTAATTGGCTTGCTGTCATTTAAAAAAGACATGTGGCCAGCGGGCGGAACCTCAATCCTTGCAACGCGTTGAAACGCGGCTCTCCAAGAGCGGCTTTCGAAGGGGGTCGAGCGGGCTTTCGAAGGGGGCGAAATGTCAGTCCAGAACAATAACGCTTTCTCCAGCCGCCAATATCCTTGCGAGAACTGCCCATTGCGGCCGTTGCCGGTTTTCCGCGACTTCGAAGAACAGGAGCTGGCCTTCATCAGCAAATTCAAGAAGGGTGAACTCGCGGTCGATAAGGGCGACACGGTGCTGGTGGAGGGAAGCCATAGCGCCCATCTCTACACCGTGCTCTCCGGCTGGGCGTTTCGCTACAAGCTGCTGCGGGACGGCCGTCGCCAGATCCTCAATTATCTCATGCCCGGGGATCTGATCGGCCTGCAAGGCAGTGTGCTGGGCGAGATGCAGCATTCCGTCGAGGCACTCTCACCGATGCTGCTGTGTGTTTTCGAGCGCGAATATCTGCACGAGCTGTACCGCAATCATCCCGGGCTGGCCTACGACATCACCTGGATCGCATCGCGCGAGGAGCGGATGCTGGACGAGAATCTGCTCAGCCTCGGGCGCCGCAGTGCGATCGAGCGCGCCGCCTATCTCATCGCCTTCATCGGTAGCCGGGCCAAGGTCGTCGGACTGAATGGCAGCCAATCCGTCCAGATACCGATCACGCAGCAGCACATTGCCGATACGCTCGGCCTGTCGCTGGTTCACACCAACAAGACGATCCGCAAGCTGATGGATCGCAAGCTGATCGTCTGGCGCGACGGCGGCTGCGCGGTCTCCGACAATGAAGGGCTCAAGCGGCTCGCCGGCTGGGAAGGGCTGGGCGAGGCGCGCCGGCCATTAATCTGAGGAAGCGTCTTTTTGCGAAGCCGGCGGATCGGGTGCGCGCTGATGCGTTTTCGGCTACTTTGTCCGCAGTGCCGGAACCATGAGGCGCGCAGCGCGTTTGAAACCGAGCAATCACAAGGAGTTAAGCCATGGCCACTGCCGCAGGAAAGACCGCAACCGACGCCCGTGCAAATGCGGACCTGGAAGCCGACATCAGGCAGTTGAAGGCCGACATCGACAAGCTCACCAAACAACTGGCCAAGACCGGCGAGCATGGCTATGGCACCGCGCGCCGTGCAGCGACAGAAGGGGTCGAGCAGTTGCGCGCGCAGGGCGAAGCAGCCTTTGACAGCTTGCGCAGCAATGCCAAGGACATCGAAGCGCAGATGATGGCAAGCGTGCGTGAAAAGCCGGTGACGTCACTGGCAATCGCCGCTGGCGTCGGCTTCCTTTTCGCGCTCATCGCGCGTCGCTAGTCGCGCTACAGATGGGAATGTTGGCAACCCTGATCTCGGGCCTCGCCTCGGGGGAAACCGTGGCCGCCGTTCATCGGGCGCGCACGGCGGCAATCGTCTATGTGATCGCCATGGCCGCTGCGCTTTGCGGTCTCGGCTTTCTGGTCGGGGCCGCCTATATCTGGACGGCGATGCGCTACGGGTCGCTTGCCGCCGCGCTGGGGTTTGGCGCCGGTTTCCTGGTGCTCGCCGGACTTATCCTGCTGATCTACCGGATATCCGCAGGTTCGCGCGCCCGGCGCCGGGCGCAGCGCCGCAATGCCGACATGAAGGCGATCGGCGTCACCGCCGCACTCGCCGTGCTGCCGAGCCTGCTCAAGGGAAAAGGCGGTCTCGGCGCTATTCTGGGGCCGGCCGTGGCGCTCGCGGCCTACGCCATCTACCGCGAGAATGTGAAATCCGACGATCCGGATGAGAGCGAGCGGACATAGAGCTGTTGGGAGATCACTTCGACAGCTCTTCCAGAGGCATCGATATTTCGGCAAACACGCCTTCCGGCCGGAATTCATGGGTCACTTCGCTGGAAATGACCTTGGCCAGGCTGCGGCGAATGAGGAT
>NZ_RZPW01000820.1:0-2636 GCF_003998455.1 Mesorhizobium sp. M7A.F.Ca.CA.001.08.2.1
CGGGGATGACCCCGTCATGCGGCGAGCAGGCGTCGGCAACGAGCCGCTCCAGCTCCTGCGTATCCTCGGCACTGGCGGCTGCGATTGTGCCATCCCTCAATCGCAACGGACTGTCGGGCCGTGACAGCATCGCTTCGGCGGCCGCGTTCCTCTGTGCGATCTGCTGATGGCCGTTGATCAGAAACACGCCGAACGGCAGATGCGAAAACGCCGACGCCAGCGCCGACGTTTTCTCCAGCTGCTGGCCGATCTGCCCGGCGCGCCGCATGTGCGGCACGATCTTGCGCAACAGGTCGATGTCGTCGGCGCCGAAGGTTTCCTGGCCTGGACCGCGATCGATGCTAAGCATCCAGTGCGAGTCGTTCGACGAGAGCAGGTTGGAGACGAGGCCGTGATACATATCGCGCGGCCGCAGCCAGTCCTGCCAGAGTTCGCGGCGGCGGAACGCCGCCACCTCCTCCGTCAGGGGCCACCGACTGACCTCTCCGAGAGGCAAGGCGGCCGATGCCGCCGCCAGCGGATCGCGCAGCAGGGCTTCGATGCCCTTTTGCGAGGTGAACTCCGGATCGAAATCGGATGCAACCGCATCGAATGTGTGTGGGCTGATGCGCACGATGCAGGAGCGCGAGCCGCCGAACAGATCGCGCAGGCCAGTTACCGCATCGAACCAGCGCTCCTGATCGTAAGCGGCCTCATAGACCTTGCCGACCACCGCGGAGACCGCTTCGATGCTCACATTGGACATTGACCGCTCACGGATGCTTTGCATACGACACTGGAGTTCCACAGCAATTTGAAGGGTGTGAATATCATCTGCGCCCGCTGAGCGGTTCAGTGCTCTTGAGCAGCGCCACCAGTTCGCTTTGCTGGCGGGTGCGGGTCTTGGAGAATATCCGTTCGAGATAGGTGCGGCCGGTTTTTACCGTGATGTTGGAAGTGTCGGCGGCTTCCTTCAGCGACCGGCCGGACGCCAATGCCGTTGCAAGCCGCGCTTCGGCCGGCGTCAGGTCGAACAGCTCACGGACATGCGTCTCGAAGCCGTCGGGGATGCGTCGGGCGACCTCCGTCACCATGATTACCGCGCAGCGTTCGGATGCCAGACCATAGGCGCGGGCGTCGACGAAGGGCGCCACGGACAGCACCAGCCGCGCCAGGCCGGATTGCTGCCGATCGGACGGCACCAGCAGCGTCCCGCCTGTGCCGGGCGTGGCGGCGTCGCGCAGCGAGCAAGCGTCGGCGACAAGCCGTTGCAGCTCCTGCGTATCCCCCGCATTGCAGATTATTATGGCCCCGTCGCTCAGCTTCAGCGGACTGTCCGGCCGCGCCAGCATCGCTTCGGCTGCCTCGTTCATCTGTGCGATCCGCTGGTGACTGTTGACCAGGAAGACACCGAAAGGCAGGTGAGAAAAAGCAGATGCCAGTGCTGACGTGTTCTCCAACTGGCGACCGATCTGCCCGGCGCGCAGTACATGCGGGACGATCTTCCGCAACAGTTCGACATCCCTGACCTCGAATGCATTCTGCCGGGAACTGCGATGGATATCCAGAAACCAATAGGAGCCATTGGAAGCCAGGAGATTGCAGGCGAGGCCATGATACATATCGCGCGGCATATACCAGTCTTGCCAGAGCTCGCGACGGCGGAAGCCGGCTCCCCCTTTCATTATCCGCGTGCGATCATAGACGCAGCCTACAGGCAAGGCTGCGGCGACCTGGCTGATGGGATCACGCATGTGGGCGGCGGTTACCTCGGCAGACGAGAACTCGGGATCATAGACTGTCGAGACCGCGTTGCTCGTCTTGGGATCGAGTCGCACGATGCAGGAGCGCGAGCCGCCGAACAGATCGCGCAGGCCGGTCACCGCATCGAACCAGCGCTCCTGATCGTAAGCGGCCTCATAGACCTTGCCGACCACTGCGGAGACCGCTTCGATGCTCACGTCAGCCATTGGTGTCCAGCTTTCAAAGGACCATGCTCAAGGAGCCTAACATACAAAAAATATCTATCAAGTTATGGTCACGGCTAGCAAAGTAATGCCGGAGTTCAAGCCAAGGTCTCTTAATATTAGTAATCGGCAATGTGTCACCTGCCGGCTACCGCCGTCGCGTTAAGGTGGTAGCGGCCCCACAAAGCGACGAACAGTCGTCATATGACGACTGTTCGGATTGTGTCCTACCTGCAATCTCGGTCGCACTGGCAGTTCGATCGAGGTGGGAACGCGATGGCGAGAATGATCAGGTCGGTGGGGGGTAGGTCGGAAAACATGGCGTCATGCTTTTGCGAACGAGCTTGTCGACCTTCCGAGAGGGACGTCAGCCGTCGTGATGCACCCGGCATGTCGATCCTGACCTTGGCCGGGTTGATGGGCTTGGCTGTTTTCGCGCTTGCCTCGGGAAATGCGCGGGCAGGCGAATGTGCCGGCGGCGATGACGGTGGAAATGTCACAAGTCTCGCTTGTGGTGACGGGCCGGACGCATCGTATGACGCTTTTACATATTCGGCATATGCAACAGCAATAGGCTCCCACGCTCGGGCGGATGGAGTGGAAAGCAGCGCCTTGGGTTACAGATCCAATAGCGGCACGGGCGGGCAGAATACGGCAATGGGGGCGTTTGCCAAAGCAGGCGATCTCGAT
>NZ_RZPW01000821.1:0-2621 GCF_003998455.1 Mesorhizobium sp. M7A.F.Ca.CA.001.08.2.1
GGCGGCCTTCTGCTTGGAGATGTCGGTCTCCCATCAGCCTGAGCGGCTTTCCCATCGCGTCGCGCTCGACGACGCCGCCGCGATCGAGCACCCATACCCAATGTCCCTGCTTGTGCTTCAGCCGCAATTCGGTCTCGATGGCGTCGGTCAGGCCGGCAATGTGGCGGTCGCCGCTGGCCAGCGCCCGCTCGCGGTCGTCGGGATGGGTCAGTTGCAGCCAAAGGTCGCTGGTGTTGGCCAGTTCGCTCTCATCGTAGCCTAGCATCCGCGCCCAGGTCGCGGAATAAAAGCAGTCGCCGGTCACAAGATCCCAGTCCCAGACGCCAAGATGCGCGCGCTCCAGGGCTTTTGCCCAGAACGTTCCATTGCGACTTTTCTTACCCTGACGCGCCATCGTCTGCTTCGCCTGCTCCACCGCGGCGCAATCTGCGGCAAAACCAGAGAAGAAACAGTTACCGCGCGGGCGGAGTGTCGACGTCTGATTGGGAGCCCCTGTTCATCAAGGCCGTACCGAACTACTCCAGGCAGCCGTCAATTTCCCCAGGTCGACGACACGACATTGCCCGCCGTCACGCCGGACAGTCTTTCGCGCTTCTCGAGCCTCGGCTTTTCATAGGTCTTCTTCATTGCCATCGCCTTCTCCCGTGGCCATCCGATTTCCAGGGTCTAGCTGAGGCGGGGCAGCCATGCTTGGGCTCAGCGGAACGGGTTCCGGCCCAGGCGGCCCTGCCCGGCGCCGAACCCGCCTTTTCGATTGGCCGGCAGGAACCGGAGTTTTGTGTCTGGCGGATCGTCCTACTGCTGCCCAGGTCAGCGGCGCAAGCCGGTGACCCCTGGATCATCGGCGGCGCCGATGATCCCATGCACGACAACAACAAGGACCTCCCCATGACCAAGCAAGAAGACAACAAGGCCGTCGTCGTCAGATGGTTCACCCACTTCTGGGGTGAACGTTGCGATCTGTCCGTCGTCGACGAGATCGCGGCACCCGACATGCTGCTGAAATATTCGCTGCACGAGCCGCGCCGCGGCCGCGACGACATCAAGGCCTTCATGACCGACTTCCGCGCCGCCTTCCCGGACCTCAACTTCTGGGCCACCGCCGACCTGATTGCCGAGGGCGACTATGTCGTCGGCCAGTGGGAGGGCGGCGGCACGCATACCGGCCCAGCCTTCGGCGACTTCCTCGTCGGTTCGCTGCCGGCCGCCACCGGCCGCACCATGCGCTTCACCGGCACCACGGTGCTGAAGGTGGTTGACGGCAGGATCGTCGAGGAAATCGGCCTCGATGACGGCGTCGCCGCCCTCACCCAGCTCGGTCTGATCAAGACCGCCTGAGGCGATCAGGCAAAACGATCGTCGGGCCAGGCGGCGTCAATGCCGCCTGGCCTCATTGCTTATTGGCTCGGCGCCATTGCGTGCTCGCATGACACTTTCGGATTCATGTCGGCGAACGTGCCTGTCGGGTTCCCTTTCCAGGCCCAGACATGCAGCTCGTAGAATTCACCCAGGCCATAGCGGTTGGGGGCGTTGTTGAAGTTGAACAGCTGGCCGTCCAACGATGCCGGTCCTTTCGAAGTGATGTACTCGACCGCCACCAGCTTCAGCGTGCCATCGGCCATCGGCTCGTACATCACAGCTTCGGGACGGGCGATGTCGATCTTGTCGTCCTTCAGATACTGGCCGTTGACATAGTGGATGCCCATGGCGCCGCCGGTGATGCCGCTGGCACAAGGAATAGGCGCATAGCCCTCTGATACCGCTGCCTTGACGTCGACAAACCGGCTGTTGACAGCCCGCACCTTGTCGGCCAGCGGGTTGGGGCCGGAGGCAGCTTCAGCCGGCTCCTGATGCGCCTGCGCGAGGGTGGTGCAGATTGCCAGCATGGTCCCCGCCATAAGAAGTCCGCTGCGAAAGTTTGATATCATCTTCATTCCATTCTTCTTGAAAAAGCACAGCTGGCCGGCCGCCGAAAATACGGAGGCCCGGCAGGCAAGCGCTGTGGCTGTTGTTGCTTGGAGATCCCGAAATTGATGTAACGGCTACCGAAAAGGATCATCCCTTCGGCAGATACGGGATCGTTCCGGCCAGATCGGTGTTGTCGATCATCTGGAAACGGCTGTCGCTGCCGTCCTGACGGGCCGAGACGAAGGGCGCGTAGGCAGGATCGGTGGTGAAGGCGCGCGCCGCCGCTTCCGACGGGAACGCCATCAGCGCGATCAGCGTGGTATCGAGCGGCTTGCCTTCAAGCGTTTTCACATTGCCGCTGCGCGACAGATATCTGCCGCCATGCTTGTGGACGAGATCGTGCACCGAGGCGGCGTAAGCCGGCACCCACTGCGGGTCGTTTATCTTGATGTCTGCGATAACGTAGGCGGTCATGGTGGTCTCCTGGTTGCGGTGCACAGGCGTATCCCGTGCAACCGGCCAAAAGGCTCGCATGGCAGGACCCTCGCCAACCAGTCCGCGATCTGTACCGGGGCAGTACAGTTTCCGTACTGGCCGCTTCATTCATGAAGGCCTAATATTCGGTCAGGTTTGAGGGAGAGGCACCAATCATGAGCCAGCACGGATACAAACAATTCTGCCCGCTATCGATGGCCGCTGAGGTGCTGTGCACC
>NZ_RZPW01000822.1:0-2621 GCF_003998455.1 Mesorhizobium sp. M7A.F.Ca.CA.001.08.2.1
TCTTCGCCGACGGCGGCAAGATCGTCGCCGAACGCTACAAGCTCGATCTGCCGAACTACGGCGAGTTCGACGAGAAGCGCGTCTTCCAGGCCGGACCCGAGATCCAGGGGCCGGTCAATTTCCGCGGCGTGCGCATCGGAATTCCGATCTGCGAGGACATCTGGGGCGATGTCGATATCTGCGAGACGCTGGCCGAAAGCGGGGCGGAAATCCTGCTGGTGCCGAACGGCTCGCCCTATTATCGCGCCAAGATCGATGTCCGCCACCAGGTCGTCATCCGCCAGGTCATCGAATGTGGGCTGCCGATGATCTATGCCAACCAGCTTGGCGGCCAGGACGAGCTGATCTTCGACGGCGCTTCGTTTGCCATTGGCGCCGACAAGACACTTGCCTTCCAGATGAGCCAGTTCGAGGAAGCGGTCGACGTCACCACCTGGAAGAGACAAGGCGATCACTGGGTCTGCTCGGAAGGGCCGATGTCGAAAATCCCGGACCGGGAGGAGGCCGACTATCGCGCCTGCATGCTGGGCCTGCGCGACTACGTCAACAAGAACGGCTTCAAGAACGTCGTGCTTGGTCTGTCCGGCGGCATCGATTCGGCGATCTGCGCGGCGCTGGCCGTCGATGCGCTCGGCGAGGAACGGCTGCGCGCGGTGATGATGCCCTACCGCTATACCTCGAAGGATTCGCTCAAAGATGCCGAGGATTGCGCCCGCGCTCTCGGCTGCCGCTATGACATCGTGCCGATCTTCGAACCCGTGGAGGGCTTCCTGCACGCGCTGACGCAGATGTTCGAAGGCACCAAGGAAGGTATCACCGAGGAGAATTTGCAGAGCCGCGCACGCGGCACCATCCTGATGGCGATCTCCAACAAGTTCGGCTCGATGGTCGTCACCACCGGCAACAAGAGCGAGATGTCGGTCGGTTATGCCACGCTCTATGGCGACATGAACGGCGGCTTCAATCCGATCAAGGACCTTTACAAGATGCAGGTCTACGCGCTGTCGCGCTGGCGCAACAGCCACGTGCCGCCGGGTGCGCTGGGCCCCTCGGGCGAGGTGATCCCGAAGAACATCATCGACAAGGCACCGTCGGCGGAATTGCGCGAGAACCAGACCGACCAGGATTCGCTGCCGCCCTATCCGGTGCTGGACGATATCCTCGAATGCCTGGTCGAGAATGAGATGGGTGTCGACGACATCGTCGCGCGCGGCCATGACCGGGCGACGGTGACGCGCATCGAGCACCTGCTCTACATCGCAGAATACAAGCGACGGCAGGCGGCGCCGGGCGTGAAGATCACGAAAAAGAATTTTGGCCGCGACCGCCGCTACCCCATCACCAATCGTTTCAGGGATCGCAGCTAGGTACCGAAAGCGCACGCGGCGCGGCCGGAGACAACCATGCCCGATTGTGAGATCAGCTTCGACATGTCACGGATCGATTTCCGTGCGACATCGGACCTGTTGATGGCAAGCTATTGGGGCGCCGGACGCACTGACGAAGTCCATCGCCGCGCCTTTGCCAATTCGCTTTGCGTCGGCGCCTATGTCGATGGCAGGCAAGTCGGCTTCGGCCGGGCGATCACCGACCGCACCGTATTCGCCTATCTCGCCGATCTCATCATCTGGCCGGAGAATCGCGGGCAAGGCATAGGAAGCCGGCTCGTCCAGGCCCTGATCGACCATCCGGAGGTCAGGACCGTTTTCCATTGGAGCCTGTCGACCAGCGATGCCCATGGCATGTATGAAAAGCTCGGGTTCAAGCCATCGACCGATGGCCGCTACATGCGCTTGGATCGCGTTCCTAAATGAGGCGCGGCTTGCCCGCCATTGTTGCAAAATAATCGCAGTGGTTGGACCAGATACGCTTTTGGCGTCAGCCCGTCTTGGCGGTGCATCGGAGCGTCTCTATAAGAACCCCTCCGCAATTGTCTTGCGGGAGGTCCGAATGGCAGTATTTCACATGGTAATGCGAGGCCGCGAAGCCTAGGTCTCATCCGGCGCTCAGCGAAGGTTTGCCCTTCGTGCCGATGCCGAATCGAGCACAGGCTTTTGCCGATGCCGGTCGCCGCCCGATTATGGGCGAGACGCCAAATATGCCACTCCGCTTTCCGGGCACTCATTGGCCCCTTGCGCGGCTTCTTCAATTTTCGACCTACTGGGATCGGGCTCGTTTGTGCCCGAATGACATCATGGCTCGTTTCAAGATCGATTTGCGCGCGAGCGCCTTTCGCAGCGTTCTCGGCTTCACGCTCACCCATTGGCGGCGCCAGCCGTGGCGGCTCTCGCTCATCATGGCCAGCTTCCTGCTGTCGACGCTGGCCGATGTACTGACGCCGCTCTATTCCGGCCGGCTGGTCGACGCCGTCGCCAGCAGCGCCGGCGCCGACGCGATTGCCTGGAATGCCGCGCTGACGGCGTTCTCAATGTTGATGGCGCTGGCGCTGGCCGGCGTCGTGTTGCGCAACCTGGCGTTCATGGGGATCGTCGAGCTGACCTTGAAGATGATGGCCGACATCGCCGCCGATGCTTTCCATCGCGTTCAGCGCTTTTCCACCGACTGGCATGCCAATAGCTTTGCCGGCTCGACCGTGCGCAAGGTGACGCGCGGCATGTGGG
>NZ_RZPW01000823.1:0-2617 GCF_003998455.1 Mesorhizobium sp. M7A.F.Ca.CA.001.08.2.1
GGCCCACCGCGCCGCCCGCCGTCAACACCCACCAGATGGCGATGCCGGCGACGAGACCGCAGAGATTGAGCGCGAGACCGCGATAGTCGATACCCCGATCCTCGTTCGAGCCGCCGCCGGAGCGTGTCGTCTTCGACGCTTCGCTCATCGCGACACCCCCGAATAGAAAAAATGGTCGAGCGCCGCCGCAGCAGCACCGATGGCGCCGGCACCTGGGCCAAGGCTCGACCGCTCGACCCGCAGCACGTCGCGCATCGGCGGCAGGACGCGTGGCGGAACGCCCCGCCTTATATGATCGATGAAGCTTTCCGGGGCTTCGGCCAGGTGACCGCCAAAGACGATCAGATCGGGATTGAGCAAATTGGTCGCCGTCGCTATGGCCGTCGTCAGATGCCGGAGCGCCGCGTTCCAGACGTCGGGATATTTCTCCACCGCGGCCAGCAGGCGCCTGGGATGAGGCGTGTCGATATGGGCGGCGCGGGCCAGCGCGCGCTCGGACAGAAACGTCTCCAGGCAGCCCGCATTGCCGCAGGCGCAACGCTCGCCATCCTCGACCACCTGGACATGGCCAAGCTCGACGGCCCCGTAGCCGCCGGGACGGAACGGCATGCCGTTGATCACCAGACCGGCGCCGAGGCCGGTGCGCAGATAGATGTAGAGCAGCGCGGTCGTGTCGCGCCCGATGCCGTAGCGCGATTCCGCCAGCGCCATCGCGCTGACATTGTGCTCGACCACCACCGGCATGCGCAGCGCCGTTTCGAGTTCGTCGGCGAACGGCACGTCCTTCCAGTCGTAATTGACCGACTGCAGGTTGCGGCGGCGCTTGGTGTCCACCGGTCCCGGCACGCCGAGCCCCAGGCCGATCAGGCGCGAACGGTCGACTCCGGTCTTCTTGATCAATTGCTCGACGATCCGCACCACCATGCCGATCACCGCGGCGGGTTCGCTGGTGGCGGTGTCGAAATGCTGCGAGGCCATGGCTTTCGAGGCGGCCCTGAGGTCGGTGATGGTCGCGTCGATCGTTCCCGCGCCAATGTGCACGCCAACTACGGACAGGGCGTCGGGCACCAGCGCGACGCCGATCGCCGGCCGGCCGACGGGTGCATCGCCGGCAGTGGCCTGGTTGAGCTCGACCACGGTGCCTTCCCGCAGGAGATGGGCCGTCAGATGGGTCAGGGCGGTGGGTGACAGCGAGGTGCGCCGCGCCAGTTCGGCGCGCGACTGCGGACCGTCGTCGCGCAGGATTCGCAGGATCGCTCCGTGGTGCGCGCCCATTCTTCCTCCCTATTATTTTCTAATGTTAATAAATTAATTAAGCCTGTCAAGCACGGCAAAGCGCGGCTTGCGACTGGCATCGATGCACCTGGCTTTCACCCTACCCTGCCGCTGGAGTAGGGGCATTGACGCGAAGGGAGATAGCGGGGAAGGCAAGGCCGGCATGAGCAGGTCGAAGATCAGCCAAGCGGAGACGGCCACCTATGCCGCTTGGCTCCCGCGCGCGCTAAGCTGCGGTGGCAGCCGAGCGCTTGAACAGGATGGTCACCCGCGTGCCCTCGCCGGCGCTCGACGTCACGTCGAACTCCGCCTTGGCATTCTCGGTCAGCGAGCGGGCGATCAGCGCGCCGAGTTTGCCGCGCTTGGGCCAGCTCTCGCCGTCCGGCAAGCCAATGCCGTCATCGGCGACCACGATGCGGCAGCCATCGCCGTCAACGATGCTGTGCAGCGTGATCGTGCCGCCGTCACGTCCCTGGAAGGCATGTTTGAGCGCATTGGTCAAAAGTTCGTTCACCACCAGCCCGGTCGGCATGGCGACATTGATCGACACCGGATAGGTGTCGACCTTCATGTCGAGGCGGATGCCCTCGACCGCATGCGAGTTCATCACCGCCGACGCGATCTGGCTGAGATAGACGCCAAGATCGACCTCATCCTTTTCATCGTCCCCCGACAGCGTCTGGTAGAGGATTGCCAGCGCATCGACGCGACCTGCCAGCCTCTCGAAACGCTTCTGATCCGGTTCGGCCGCGTTGCGCGTCTCCATCCGGATCAGTGCGGTGATCATCTGCAGATTGTTCTTCACCCGGTGCTGCAATTCGCGCAGCAGCGTGTCCTTCTCGCGGATGCGCTCGTCGATCGATCGCGCATCTTCGGTTTCGCCATGGGCCGAAACGTCGACCAGCGCCACCAGCCGGAAGCAGGCCTTGCCATTGTCGTCCTCGATGACGTTGGAATAGACGTCGACGATAGTCGGTTGGCCTTCCTTCCGCTCCAGCCGGAACGTGCCGATGAAATCAGTGTCCTCGACCACGGCCTCGAACAGCGGCCGGTCCTTCTGCTTGTGCAGGCCGGTGCCGGAAAGCGCCGCCCAGTGTTGGCGAGCGAGCATCGCCGCCTTGAGGCCGGACAGTTTCTCGAATTCCGGATTGGCATAGACGACACGCTCCTTCGAACCCAGGTCCGAGACGGCAATGGCGATCGGCACCTGGTCGAGGAACTTCTTGAACTGTTCGCTTTCGAGCGCGCTGGCAAGGTCCGGCGTTTCGAGCAGCTGCCCGACCGCTTCGGCCTTCTGTGTATCGGATGTCATCTGCGGCGCCTGTGCTGTGTGGGCACCATC
>NZ_RZPW01000824.1:0-2615 GCF_003998455.1 Mesorhizobium sp. M7A.F.Ca.CA.001.08.2.1
ATGCCCTTGGCCCACAGAACCAGCGGGATACCGGCCGGCATATGGTCCTTCGCGGCCGCCAGCGTCGCCCGCAGCGACTGCGCCGGCGTCACCGCCAGCACGCAATCGGCACCGTCGAGCGTGGCCTGGATGTTGCTCGTCGCCACGATGCCGGGCTGGAGCGTAATGCCCGGCAGGTAGCGTGGATTTTCGCCGCGGTCGATCGCGGCGACGGTCTCCGGATCGCGCGCGTAAAGGCGGACGAAATGGCCGGCGCGCAGCATGGCCAAAGCCAAGGCAGTGCCCCAGGCGCCGCCGCCGAGCACGGCAACGCGCCAGCCGCTTGGCGCGGTGTCTTTGCCGCTCATTGCCACCTCGTTCATGCCTTGGCTCCGCGCCGGCCGGAGCCGACCATCGGCGCCGAGATGCTGTCCAGCGGCCAGCGCGAGCGCGGCACGAAATCGAAGCCGTTCTCTTGCGCCATGCCCTCGCGCAGCCGCTCGATGCCGGCCCAGGCGATCATCGCCGCATTGTCGGTGCAAAGTTTCAGTGGCGGCGCAATGAAGGTGAAGCCGGTCTCGGCGCAGAGCCGCTCCAGCATGGCCTTGATCGTGCGGTTGGCGGCGACACCACCGGCAACGACGAGGGCTGGGTTCCTAGTGCCGGGAAATGTCTCGCGAAAGCGCGTCAGCGCGCGAGAAACACGGTCGGCCAGAGCATCGGCTACGGCTGCCTGGAACGAGGCGCAGATGTCGGCGACGTCCTGGTCGCTCAGCGGCGCAATGGCGCTCGCCGCCTGGCGCACGGCGGTCTTGAGGCCGGAGAAGGAGAAGTCGGGCTGGGCCGAGCCCTTCATCGGACGCGGAAAGGCAAAGCGCGAGGCGTTGCCGGCCTGTGCCGCCTTCTCGACATTCGGTCCGCCGGGATAGGGCAGGCCGAGCATCTTGGCCGTCTTGTCGAAGGCTTCGCCGAGCGCGTCGTCGATAGTCGTTGCCCAGCGCTGGTAGTCGCCGACACCCCGCACGGCGACGATTTGCGTATGGCCGCCGGAGACCAGCAGCAAGAGATAGGGAAAGTCGAGCCCGTCGGTCAGCCTTGCGGTCAGCGCATGGCCTTCGAGGTGGTTGATGGCGATCAGCGGCTTGTTCGCCGCCGCGGCGATTGCCTTGGCGGTCATCAGCCCGACGATCAGCCCGCCGACCAGTCCGGGGCCGGCGGTGGCGGCAATCGCGTCGATATCGGCTAGTGCTGTACCCGAATCGGCAAGCGCCGCCTCGATGATGCCGTCCAGCGCCTCGACATGGGCGCGCGCGGCGATTTCCGGCACGACGCCGCCGAAAGCGGCATGCTCCTCGATCTGGCTGAGCACGATGTTGGACAGGATTTTTGGCGCGGCGTCGCCGTCGATGGCCACCACGCTGGCGGCGGTCTCGTCACAACTCGTCTCTATGCCCAGCACGCGGATCAATTCGTCGCTGTCCCTAAAGATTGTATCATGGGGCTTTCCCCGTTAGGAGAACCCCGGAAAAGCCTCGCTTGCCGGGGGGGTTATCACGGACTGCGCGCCATGCAAACAATCTTGAGAATCGGAACACGCGGCAGCCCGCTGGCGCTGGCGCAGGCGCATGAAACGCAGGCGCGGCTGATGGCCGCGCATGGCATGCCGGCGGAGGCGTTCGAGGTGGTCGTCATCTCGACCAGCGGCGACCGCATTCAGGACCGGCCGCTGTCGGAAGCCGGCGGCAAGGGCCTGTTCACCAAGGAGATCGAGGAGGCGCTGCTGGCCGGCCGGATCGACATCGCCGTGCATTCGTCGAAAGACATGCCGACGCAACTGCCCGACGGCCTCGAACTGTCGGCCTTCCTGCCGCGCGAGGACGCACGCGACGCCTTTGTCGGCAAAGCGGCGAAGACGATCGCCGAACTGCCGCGCGGGGCGAAAGTCGGCTCGTCGTCGCTGCGGCGGCAAGCGCTGATCCGCCGGATGCGGCCGGATCTCGACGTGGTGATGTTCCGCGGCAATGTGCAGACGCGGCTGCGCAAGCTCGACGAAGGCGTCGCCGCCGGCACGATCCTGGCCTATGCCGGGCTGAAGCGGCTTGGGCTCGAGCATGTCGTCACCGACCTGATACCGCTCGATGTCTTCCCGCCGGCGCCGGGGCAAGGCGCGATCGGCATCGAAACTCGTATCGGCGACCGCGATGTCGAAAAGATGCTGGCGGCCGTTCATGATGTGCCGACCGGCCAGGCGTTGGCCTGCGAGCGTGCCTTCCTAGCGGCGCTCGATGGCTCCTGCCGCACGCCGATCGCCGGCTATGCGGCGATCGAGGCCGGAAAGCTGTCTTTTGCCGGGCTGATCATCTCGCCCGACGGCACGCAGTCGCACACGGTCGAGCTGCAGGGATCGGCGCAAGACGCCGCCCGCATCGGCGGCGAAGCGGCCCGGAGCGTGCGCGCCAGGGCCGGCGAAAAGTTCTTCGACGGCTGGCTCTGAAATGCTTCGCGTCCTGGTGACCAGGCCGGAACCGGGTGCTTCGCGCACAGCGCATCGGCTGGAGGAGGCAGGTTTCCAGCCGGTTCTTTTGCCCCTGACCGAAACAAGGGCGTTGCCCGCCGCTGCCGGACTGATCCCGGAC
>NZ_RZPW01000825.1:0-2612 GCF_003998455.1 Mesorhizobium sp. M7A.F.Ca.CA.001.08.2.1
GTGCTGTATTGCCTCGTCAGAAGCGCGAAGCCGTTGCTCGGCTTCCGCCTTCTCGATTGCGATACTGTCGAGATCGACACCATCCAATATCGAACGCGCCTGCTCGAACCCTTCCACCGCGAGCTCGGAAAAAACCTGCTCCTCAAGTTCGGCCACGCTTGTGCGCAGGCGATCCCTGTCGCGCAGCAGCTCGTCGCGTTGCACGACCTCCGCCAGCGTGGCCACGCTAAAGATGCTCAGAACCTCGTTCTTGCGGCGCTCATGCGCCGAAATCTCGGCATCGAGGATCTCACGCTGATCCTGCAGGCGCCGCAGGTCATTGACGAGGCTTGCCTTGGCCTCGCGCATCCGTTCGGCGCGCTCCAGCCGCTCGGCAAGCCGAATGGCCAGCTGTTCCGCTTCGTCGTCGGCCGCCTCGCCCGCTTCGGCTGCAACGGCGGAAACCTCGACCAGAAAATTGTCCCTGTCGGCCTCCATCTTCTCGATGCGAAGCTGCATTGCGTCCCGGTCCTGAAGGCCCTTGGACAGTTCAGCCATTTGGTCAAGGACGCCCCCCATGCCGGACACCGAGATGCCGCTCTCCAGCCAGGTGCCCTTGAGCGATTCGGCAATACCGGCCTGCCATTCATCCTCACGTCGCTCCGCGACTTCGACAGCGCGGCGCCTGGCGGCCAGATCCTCTTGCCTTGTGCCAACGGTCTTGAGCGCTTCGGTGCGCTCAGCGTCCACCTTGAATTGTCTCTCAAGGAATAGCTCTGCCACGGCCATGACCGTCCCCAGGCTGTCACCAGCATCCGAACCGACGCCGACGCTCGCCAGAGCACCGTTCAACTCCAGGCGTATTCGCCCTTCCTCATCAACCGCCCGCTCGGCTTTCTTGCGCGAAAGCTCGATCTCCTCCCAGGCCGCGAGCGCATCGATGCGGGCAGCGATGCGATCCTCGATCAGTTCGATCAGCTGTTCGGGGGATGTTTCCTGGCACGGTCCGAGCAGCTCTCTGGCGACTGTGCGTATTTCCAAGAGCACGGCCTCCCGATCTGAGCCGTTGCGGGCAAGTTGATCACGCGCATGCCCGATGGTGGCCGCGGCTTCTGCGAGGTTGCGGTTTGTGCTGCGAATTTCGACCAGTTCCCGGGCGTTGGCCAAACGGCCTGCGCCGACACTGTCGTCTCGGGCCAGTGCTGCCGCGAAACCATCCGCCGTTTCCCCAGTCAGGTCATGGCGATGCCTTGCCCAGGCGTCGTCGCGGGCACGCCGAATGACGTCGGCCGCATCATCGTCGGTGACATCCACAGAGGCACGAAGGGCTTCCAGCCGGGCCGAAAGCAAGTCGTGATTGCCCTGGTGCTCGGCAAGACGATCGGAAAGGACGCCCCTGCCCTTCCCGAGCTCCGCTGCCAGCGCCTTCCATGCGCCAATCTGCGCAGCATTCGGAATGGCGACCCTGGCCAGTGCCTGAGCCTCACCCGACCAAGGGTGCAAACGCGCGATCGCGGCCTGCCATCGAATTTCACCGGCATCCGCAGTCTCGCGTGCCGCCTTGATCTCCCTCATGTAGCCGCTGGCCTTGGCCCTAGACAAAGCCGAAACCAGCCTTGCCCTGGCAGGCTCTGGCACGGCCCGTTCTTCGCCGACCCGGTCGCGTGCCGCCTGGAGCACGTCAGCGGCTGCCGTGGCCTCCTCGCGCGCAACGCGCACGCTGGTAGCAATCCCGGATCGCTGCTCGACCATGGTGCGCACAGCGCTAATGGTTGCAGCAGGCAAGAGCAGTTTGGCAGGAACTGGCTCGGAGGATCTTCCAAGGGTGGCAAGACAGGTCGCCACGGAATTGTCGAGGATTTGCAGCTCCGTCCTGCGGCTTGGCAGGTCCAAGCCGGCCGAGACGTGACGCACCTTGCGGTCGGCCAGGCCGCGAACGCGTTCGGAAATCGCAAGGATCGCGTCATCCACATCGACCGAGGCGATTTTCGTCGTCACCCGCTCAAGCTCGTTTTCGCTCGCCGATAGCCGCGTTCTCAGGCTGGCGTCGTCATCGATCATCTCAGTGACGCTGCCGGTCCAGGTCCGTGACGGTGAGGCGATCTCTGGCAACTCGGCCAGTTGGGCTTGCTTGCGCCGGATATCGGCGAGGATCGGGATCGCCCGAAGATACTTCGCGATGGTCTCGAGGCGAGCCGACAGCACCGACCGTTCGGCGATGCTGCGGTCGTATTTTTCGGTCGCGTCGAGACGCTCGGCTTCAAGGCTCTCATAACTCGACGCCAAGGTGTCGACCGCGTCCTTACTGGCCTTCAGTTCCGCAAGCCGCTTCTTGAGCAGCGCAAGTTCGGTTCCGTGTGCCTGTTTGCGATAGAGCCTGTCCGCTTCGGCCTCGAGCACGCTCAATGTATCGCTTGCGTGCCCGAGACCGGCGCTGGCCGTGAACAGCAGCTTGCCCAGGTCGCCGCGCGATTCCAGGATTGATTTTCCACCTGCTTCCAGCGTTTCATCGTCCAACGAGAACATGGTCTCGTATGCGTCGCGAGTCAGGCCAGCCAGATGTGCCAATATCGCGATTTCGCTGACCGGCTGGCCAGTCTCGTCCAACAATGAGCTGGCGCGCTGTTTCGTGC
>NZ_RZPW01000826.1:0-2610 GCF_003998455.1 Mesorhizobium sp. M7A.F.Ca.CA.001.08.2.1
CCCTCGGGCAATTGCGGCATCGGCACCGCGCCC
Organism: Mesorhizobium sp. M7A.F.Ca.CA.001.08.2.1; assembly: GCF_003998455.1. Lineage (NCBI taxonomy): Bacteria > Pseudomonadati > Pseudomonadota > Alphaproteobacteria > Hyphomicrobiales > Phyllobacteriaceae > Mesorhizobium > Mesorhizobium sp. M7A.F.Ca.CA.001.08.2.1. Next base: position 34 of record NZ_RZPW01000826.1, read on the forward strand.
GGGCCTTCGGTACCCTTGACCGTCTGCGAGGTCGATATGTTGACCACCGCGCCGAGCAGGCCTTGCGCCAGATCGGCGACCGAAGCGGGCCCATCGGCGGCAAATGTCGGCGCCGTGAAGGACGGGACAGCGACGGCGCTGACAAGAAGTGCCGCCGCGCCGGCGATGAATGTCCGCCGCGCCGCGCGCAAAATTGTATTGGATGTCATCGAGAAGCCTCCCGGTATTCTTGAAAAGAAAAGCGCTTCGACGAAAACGCCGCGTCACGCCATGTTGGCAAAAAATACGGCACGTTTGCGGCTATGACTATCGGCAGAGGATAAATCATCGCCGCCCTCATGCGCCTCGTACCAGCCAGACGATGCCGACGCCGATCGCGATCGCCGCCAGCCCGGCAATCCGCAGCGCGTTCTCGGGCAGCGACAGCACTTCGGTGGCAAGCTTCCTGGCCAGGCCGGGAAAGCCGCCATAGACCAGACCCTCTATGACGAGGACGAGGCCCATGGCGGCAAGAAAATCCTGCACCGGCCGCTACTGGCCGGTGCTGGGCTGTGCCGCCGGCGCGGCGGGTGCCGTCGCCGGAGCGTTTGGCGCAGGCGAAGCCGGCTTTGCCGGTCCCTCGCTGCCGTCGGGATTGCGGAAGAAGCGGAAGAACTCCGAGTTCGGCGACAGCACCATCGTCGTTCCGGTGTTGTCCAGCGCCGTGCCATAGGCATTCATCGACCGGTAGAAGTCGAAGAAAGCCGGATCGCGCTGATAGGCTCCCGCGAAGGTGGCGCTGCGCTGGGCCTCGCCCTCGCCGCGCAGGATTTCCGACTCTTTTTGGGCTTCGGCGACGATCTCGACCACTTCGCGATCGGCGCGGGCGGTGATGCGCTGTGCCGCCTCATTGCCGCGCGCCCTCAGCCGGGCAGCTTCCGCCAGGCGTTCCGCCTTCATGCGGTCGAAGGTCTGCTGCGAGACTTCGGCCGTGAGATCGGTGCGGCGAATGCGGACATCCTCGATCTGCAGGCCGAGCGATGTGGCATCGGGCCTGAGCTGGTCGCGGACTTCGCGCATCATCACGCCGCGCTCTTCGGAGAGTGCTGCCTCGAAATCACGCAGACCATAGACACGGCGCAAGGCAGCGTCGAGACGCGTCCTGAGCCGGGCCTCGGCCAGTTCGATCTGACCGGACACCGCGGCGCGGAAGACCCGCGGATCCGAGATGCGATAGGCGATGAAGGCATCGACCTCATAGAACTTGCCGCCCGAGACCTGGACGCGAATGTTGTCGAGATCGAAGCGCAGCACCCGGTTCTCGATCAGCTGCACGGTGTCGGCGTCGAAGAACGAGAACGGCGCCTTGAAGTAGATGCCGGGTTCGCTCTTGACGTCGACAATCTCACCGAACCTGAGCACCAGTGCCTGCTGGCGCGCATTGACCACGAAGACCGACGAATAGAGCAGGAACAGGATAACCGCTGCTGCGACGACGATGATGGGAAGACGGTTGGCCATCACTGGTTACCTCCCGTAACGGGGGCGGCCGGTGCCGGCGCTTTCGGCTGCAATGCCGGCAGCGGCAGATAGGGAACGACCCCTTGCCCGTTGCCCTGCTCGACGATGACCTTGCTCGAATCCTTCAGAACCTTCTCCATGGTTTCCAGGTAGAGGCGCTTGCGCGTTACATCGGGCGCCTTGGCATATTCGTCATAGACCGAGATGAAGCGCTGCGCCTCACCCTCGGCTTCCTGCACGACCCGGTTCTTGTAGGCGGCCGCGTCTTCGCGGATCTGTGCGGCCTCGCCGCGCGCCTGCCCGAGCTTCTGATTGGAGTACTGGTTGGCCTGCTCGACGAACTTGTCCTCGTCCTGCTCGGCGCGCTGCACCTCGTCGAACGCATCGGCCACTTCGCGTGGCGGTGCCGCATCCTCGATCGAGACGGCGTTGACGTTGAGACCGGCCTTGTAGCCGTCCAGCGTCGTCTGGATGATCTCACGCACCGAGGCGGCAATGCCCTGGCGGTCGTCGCGGAAGATGTCCTGCGCCGGCCGGCGGCCGACGGCTTCACGCATAGCGCTTTCGGCAACCTGCCTCAGCATGCCGTCGGGATCGGACACATCGAACAGATACGCGCGCGGGTCGGAGACCTGATAGGCCACGGAGAACTGGACGTTGACGATGTTCTGGTCGCCGGTAAGCATCAGCCCGGACGTATTGCCACTTGTCGCGCCGCCGCCGCCGATATCGACGAGCTGCTCGGAAATCTTGGCCGTCTCGACGGTTTCGAGCGGCCACCAATGGAAATGCAGGCCAGGCTGCGACAGTTCGGTCTTCGGCTTGCCGAAGCGCAGTTCGACCGCGACCTCGTCGGGCTGCACGGTGTAAACCGCCTTGAACGCCCACAGCACCACAAGTGCAGCCGCGATCAGCGCGAAGATAGCCGGGCTCGCGCCGCCGCCGCCCGGAAGAGCGCGCCGCAGCCGGTCCTGGCCGCGGCGGATGATGTCTTCGAGATCGGGAGGCGAGCCCTGCGGCCCGCTCGGTCCTTTTGGACCCTGCCCCCAGGGTCCCTGATTGTTGCCGCCGCCACCC
>NZ_RZPW01000827.1:0-2609 GCF_003998455.1 Mesorhizobium sp. M7A.F.Ca.CA.001.08.2.1
CTGCACCAGATAGCACGTGTCGCAGACAAGCACGTTGAGCGGGTAGTAAGGTTCCATCTGGTCGAGCTGGTCGGGCTGCAGGAACCTCTCGCACGGCGGCGACATGCCAAGATCGACCAGGGTGTGGCGCAGGCGCGACCCGCAGAGCCTGCAGCCGACATTCCGGCTTGCCGCACTATGATCGCGGACGATTTCGACTGCCTGAATGTTCATTCCCCCTGCTCCTGTCTGCTGGTTTGAAAACGGAGACGCGGCGCGCTACGCAGAACCGATGCCTGCCGCGCCTCCGCAGGCAGATGGCCACAGGTTAGGATACAGCCCCCCCTGGTTCGATTTGCCAATCCGTCGGGTGCCTTAATCCTAATAGCGAGCGGGCGGCGGCAATGCCGGCGCGAGGCCCGCCGAACGGGTAAAGCCGTCATCCGGATATACCCCTATCGAAGAGGCCACCTAAGGCTTAGGTAGCCCTTCCAGCGTCGGCTGGCGACGCTGACAATTGCCGCGCCGGTCTTGCTCGGCACGGGGGATCCAAGTGCATGCTGTTTACCGAAACGGAGCTTCAAGGTGTCTGGCTGATCGAGCCTACACTGATGGTTGACGACCGTGGTTTTTTCACCCGTCTTTTCTGCGAAAAGGAGATGGCGGATTGCGGTCTGGCGACCCGATTTGTCCAGCACAGCCGGTCCTGTTCGGTCCAAAAGGGAACTCTCAGGGGGCTACACTACCAAGAGGAGCCTTACGCCGAGGTCAAGCTGGTCTCCTGTGTCCGCGGCGCTATTTTTGATGTCGTCGTGGACCTGCGCCCGAATTCACCGACACGCTACAAGTGGCTTGGCTTCGAGCTGACATCCGAGAACATGAAGCAGGTCTATATCCCCGCCGGATTCGCGCACGGCCTGCAGACCCTTACGGACGGCACCGAGGTCTCTTATCTCATATCGCAGTTCTATGCGCCCCACGCGTCGACGGGCGTCCTCTACAATGACCCGGCCTTTTCGATCCGTTGGCCATTGATGCCGACAGCAATGTCGGAAAGGGACAAGTCCTGGCCCCTTGTCAGACGGCGAACCGGCGCGTCGGCCTCATGAGGCTGCTGCCAAAAGACCATGTTCCGATAACAGTCTGGCGGCGGCGGCGAGTTCCTTGAACGGCAGGTTCGAACGCTCCGCCATGCTCAGAAGCGAATGCTGCCCGTCGGCAAGGTTTAGCACCCAAAGCAGCGACATCGACGTTGCGCCCGACGACTTCTGCCCTCCCAGGGCTGCATAGAGGCCGCGCTTGCCGAGTTGCGGTTCGCCTTTAGGCAAGAGGTTCAACGGCGTCCAGTCCTCTTCGATGATGTCGATTACGTCCGTCAGGATGCGGAAGGAATCCTCGAGATGCTCCGGCCTGATGAAGTCAAGATTGTCGGCCGACGTGTGGTATTCGGGGAATGTGCCGTGGACGCTCCGCTGGAACATGCCGACCGGAAGATCGAAGCCCGGCGAGCAATATTGCCTCTCGTCATAACCGTAAGGGGAGAAATCCAGCATCTTTGCCCCAGCTAGACGCCCGAGCACGTGTGCCATGGCGCGATCGACGAGCGCGTCACCGCGGCGGCTGCGCTTGTATGCCGGGCTTCCTGCGTCACCAACGCATGACAGCACCAGACCATGGTCGATGAGACATGTCCGGTCCTCGTTGCGCGACAGCCACGCGAGCGCGCCGATGGTGCCCGGGGCGAACAGGAAGCGATAGCTGTATCGTGTTTCCCTTGCCTTCAGGCTTCTTGCGAGCGCTGCCAGCAGGGCCAGGCCCGAACAGTTGTCGTTGGCGAGTGAGGGATGGCAAATGTGCGCCGAAAGCAGGAATTCCCGTTCTGTTTGCCCGCGGTGCAGGTATTCTCCGTAGGCGAGGCTGCCGTCTTTGAATTCGGCATCGATCTCCACCCGATAGAGACCGTCGGGCATGTTGGCCACACGGTCATGGGCTGCGCAGAAGCCCCATGTCGGGGTGTAATAGGAAGTGCGGTAGGGAATCACCTTCGGTTGTTCCGGCAGCGTATGGATATGCGGCCTCAATTCTTCGAGCGGCAGTATCCCCTTGAAGGGTAAGCTGTAGTTGACGATGTGCAGGTTGGAGTCAGCGAAATCCACGACCGTTTGTCCGTCCGGGCCTGTGATGCTTGCCGAGCGGATGTTCCATTCCTTGGGAATGGTCCAATCGAAAACCTGCGTCCCGGTCGGCACTTCATGCCGTTCCAAATCGATGTGCCCCGACAAGACGTCCAGCGTTTGTCGCACACCATCTCCGGTGATGCTCCTGCAGATCGGAAACAGACGTTCGGCCAAGGCATAGATTTCATGGCCGAGGCTGACGGACGCTGGCGGCGAGCCGAGTCCGCCGGGATTCACCTGTTCCACACCGCTTATCCCGCCGCTACCTCCAGTCTTTTCGAGGCTTCGGCCACCCGCATCCGACCGTCCAGAAGTCCGTTGGCCAAAAGATACCGGATGTGGCCGATACGCTGGAAGCGCGGCCCCTCGAATTCGTCGAGAGTGACATTCGACTTTCGGTAGGCATGATAGAGCTGCTCGGCCCCTTTGCGCGCATCCCATTGCGGCTTGAAG
>NZ_RZPW01000828.1:0-2607 GCF_003998455.1 Mesorhizobium sp. M7A.F.Ca.CA.001.08.2.1
TCACAAGGTCGCGCGAGGAACTGGCTGAATGGATCGGCGCCCGTGCCTCGGCCGGACGCATGGTGCCGAAGGGATTCCCGAGGACGGGGAAATTTGGGTAGCGAGTGAAGCTGCCGATCCCCCCTCGTGGGGGAGATGCCCGGGGAGAGGGGGGCGCTGTCCCGCCGACGGTCGAGTTCACAGATACTCGATTGGTTTGCGGCCCACGGTCCAAATCCAAGGCCGCGATCCTTCACACCCCCCTCTGTCCTGCCGGGCCTCCCCCACGAGGGGGGAGATTGGCAGCTTCACCATCTCATTTGGACTATCGTCACGATTGCTGCACTATATCAGTGCATAGACAGGAGGGGTGTTTGGGAGAGCCAGGCGTTTGAAGGAAGCAAGAATCCAGAAACCGGAACGGCAGCAGCGCCTCTTCGGCCTGTCGACGCCGCTCAGGGCAGCCGTCATCCCGCCGCTGTCGGCGGCACGCTGGCTGCTGGTGCTGATCGTTGCCGCCGGCGTCTATTTCTTCCACGGCTTCCTGTTTCCGGTGCTGGCGGCGCTCGTCATCGCTTTCGCCAGCTGGCCGCTCTACCGCCGCCTGCTTGTCGCGGTCGGCGGCAACCGCACCATCGCCGCGACCTTCGCCATCCTGTTCATCCTCGCCTTCCTGGTGATCCCGATCGCGCTCGCCGGCACCTATGCGATCAACGAGGTCCGCGAATGGGTCGCCTGGGCGATCGAGACCAACCGCCACGGCGCGGTGACGCCACACTGGATCGCCACCATGCCTGTCGTGGGCGAGTGGCTGAACGAACAGTGGACCACCAATTTCGGCCATCCCGGCGGCATTGGTGAGCTGATCCAGCTGGTCAGCGGCGCTAATATCGGCAGCATCTATCGTGGCGTGCTGGCCGCAGGCGGCAGTGCTTTCGGCCTGCTGTTGACGCTGCTGTTCATGATGATCGCGCTGTTCTTCGCCTATCGCGACGGCGAGCACTTTGCCGGCCAGGTCGACCGTCTCGGCGAGCGCATCCTGCCGGCCAGATGGGAGCGGATCTCGCGCGTCGTGCCGGCGACGATCTCGTCGACGGTGACCGGCATGACCGTCATCGCCATCGGCGAGGGCCTGGTGCTGGGCATCGCCTACTGGCTGGCCGGCGTGCCGTCGCCGGTCACACTCGGCGCCCTGACCGGCGTCATGGCGCTCATCCCGGGCGGTGCACCGCTGTCGTTCACGCTGGTCTCGATCTACCTCGCCGCCAGCGGCTCGCCGATGGCCGGGCTGGCGCTGTTCCTCTGGGGGGCGGTCGAACTGTTCATCGTCGACAAGACATTGCGCCCCAAGCTCGTCGGTGGCCCGATAAAACTGCCCTTCCTGCCGACTTTTTTCGGTCTGATCGGCGGCGTCAAGACCATGGGGTTTCTCGGCCTGTTCATCGGCCCGGTGCTGATGGCCCTGCTGGTGGCTATCTGGCGCGAATGGCTGCGCGAGGTGGAAATGGCGGAAGACGTCGTTCCCGATGGCGTCGCCGAGATCGAAGGCAGCCCGCCGCAGATCGAAATTGTCGCCGAGAAAAAGGCCCGGGCATGATCTTCGGGATCCAAGCGCGACTCACCTGACGTCGGTCTACGCATGTTTTTGCGATTTGTTCTGCCAAGAATTATTGAGGGAATGCAGGCGCGCGAAGGTTTTTTTGGCGCTGCCTACGAATTGCGAGGCCAACCTGATATCGATCAACACACGTTAGATCGGCTGGAAGATAGTCTCGCCTGGTTTCGACAGAACCTTGCGGTACCGCCACGTTTCAACCTCTCAAGATCGAAAGGTTTTTACCGGAAACAGACGACCCAAGGATTAAGCTGGTTCAAGCCAACGGCAACGGACCATTTGGCAAGGGCTTATGACCTCGCGGCGCTCCTTGGGCGGCATGGGCATCATGTCGAGGTCATGAAGAGTTCCCGTCTGGGATATGTTGTTTACGAGGACGAATACCAGATAATCGCAGAGCCTTTTTCAGATACGGCAACGCGTTGATTGCGCTTGCGTGCGCTGCAGGTCTGGAACGACTGCCGTCCACTCTCTAGGCCGGGTGAGCGACGGCGAGCGTCGCTCGGCGCTTGCGGCCCTCATGCAGTTGCCACAGCGAATGCGCAGTCAGCGTGACGATCAGGATCCCGCCGCCGATCAGGCTGTTGCGGGTCGGTGCCTCGGCAAAGATCATCCACACCCAGACCGGCGCCAGCACCGTTTCGAGCAGGTAGAACATCGCCACTTCCGGTCCTGAAATGTATTTCGGCCCGGCGGCAAGGCAGAAGAACGAGATCGGCATGATGATGGCGCCGTTGAAGACGATCCACCATGGCGCGTTCACATGAAAGCCTTCGCCTGACACCATGAAGACCGCCAGCGCGAGCGGCAGAAGGACGCCGACGAGCGAGGTGAATCCCATGTCCTTGCCGCTGGCGCGCGAGATGGTGATGGCCACCGCGATGAAGAAGGCCGAGCACAGCGCCATGAAATCGCCGAACAGCTTGCCGGTGCCGACCGAGCCGCCGACGATGACCAGCACGCCGAGGATCATGATCGCCATCGCCGCGATGGTCACCAGCCGCGGCCTCTCG
>NZ_RZPW01000829.1:0-2606 GCF_003998455.1 Mesorhizobium sp. M7A.F.Ca.CA.001.08.2.1
CAGCCGACATTGATGTCGCCGACATCACCGAGCTTCTGCGGCGGGCGCGCCGCTGGCAGCGCGAAAACACTGGCGATGCCGAACGGCAAAGGCAGGTCCGCGCGCTCGTCGATAGAGTTCAGAGGCTGCAACGCGTCGGACCCTGGGCCTGCGCCAATCCGCGCATTGGCCAGGAGGAGATCGCCGAACATCTGAAGCGGATCCGCAACGACTATTGTCGGGGCGGGCTGCGCGACACGATGAACCGGTTCGTTCCGCAGCCAGCCGGGCCGCGTTGCGCCCACATCCGGGTGCCGGAGGCACTGGGCTTGCATGAGCATACGGGCTCGATCGACGATGCGGTTGCCGATCTGCACCGCCGCATGCAGGATACAGTCACCAACATCGTCGCCGAGCTTGCAGCCAATGGCGGCTTCATTTTCTATCCGAATCCATTCTATCGTCACTGACATCAGCCGGGCCATGTGGCCGACTGTCGTGACGGATGGAAGGCAGACAGCAAGCTTTATGGCAGCCTATGTCGACGCAGCGATCTGGAACTGGGCCGGCCATCGCTGGTGCCATCTGTTGGCCGACGACACCGACGAGTTGCATCGCTTTGCCGCGCATCTTGGCGTCAAGCGCTCATCCTACCAGGGGCCGCCCAAGACATCGGCGCCGCATTACGACATAACCGGCTTCGAGCGTGACCGTGCGGTGCGGCTCGGCGCCATCGAATGCAGCCGCGAGGAGATCGTCGCGGTCTTCCGGCGGGTGCGGGTGCCGAACGGCAAGATAAAGCGCTGACGGCAGCGCGCGGATCGTCGCACGCCGCACACAGGTCCCGCGGCCCTTGCGTTTATCGCGCATCCCCTCTATATGCGCGCTCATTCCACACACGGACTTTGGTGTCTGCCCGGGAGAAATCCGGCTGAAACCTCCGGTGGCGTTCGAGGACAAAGTCCAAAAATGCCTGTGTCCGTGGAGGCTAACCGGAAAGGAACTTTGAATGGCACTGCCTGATTTCAGCATGCGCCAGCTTTTGGAAGCTGGCATTCACTTCGGCCACCAGACCCATCGCTGGAACCCGAAAATGGCGCCCTACATCTATGGCGCCCGCAACAACATCCACATCATCGACCTCTCGCAGACGGTGCCTTTGCTGCACCAGGCGCTGAAGCAGGTTTCCGACACCGTCGCCAAGGGCGGCCGCGTGCTGTTCGTCGGCACCAAGCGCCAGGCGTCCGACATCGTCGCCGATGCGGCACAGCGTTCGGCCCAGTACTACGTCAACTCGCGTTGGCTCGGCGGCATGCTGACCAACTGGAAGACGATCTCGAATTCGATCCAGCGCCTGCGCAAGCTCGACGAGATGCTGGCCGGCGAGGCGCAAGGGTTGACCAAGAAGGAACGCCTGAACCTCGACCGCGAGCGCGAGAAGCTCGACAAGGCGCTGGGCGGCATCAAGGACATGGGCTCGACGCCCGACCTGATGTTCGTGATCGACACCAACAAGGAAGCGATCGCCATTCTCGAGGCCAAGCGCCTCGGCATTCCGGTCGTCGCCATCATCGATTCGAACTGCGATCCGGACAAGATCGACTTCCCGATCCCCGGCAATGACGACGCGGCCCGCGCCATCCAGCTCTATTGCGATCTGATCGCCAAGGCTGCGATCGACGGCATCGCCCGTCAGCAGGGCGCGCTCGGCGTCGACATCGGCGCTTCGATCGAAGCTCCCGTCGAACCGGCGCTCGACCCGGCTCCGGCCCCGGCTGCAGACGCTCCGGAAGCTTGATAATCGAAGGCCGGTTGCGGCCTTCATCTTTCTCATATTCTGGCACGCTAAACAGACGCACCATCGAATACCGATGGTGCGTCGGTGCATTTAAAACAAAGAGGCGACAATGAGCATTTCGGCTGCACAGGTCAAAGAACTCCGCGACTTGACCGGCGCGGGCATGATGGATTGCAAGGCGGCGTTGACCGAGACCAACGGCAACATGGAAGAGGCCGTCGACTGGCTGCGCAAGAAGGGTATCTCCAAGGCTGACAAGAAGGCTGGCCGCACCGCGGCTGAGGGCCTGATCGGCGTCGACAACGGCGTGCGCGAGGCTGCCGTCGTGGAAGTCAATTCCGAGACCGACTTCGTTGCCCGCAACGCCGCGTTTCAGGAAATCGTCGCCAATGTTGCCAAGGTTGCGCTGGCCTACGGCACGACGGAGGCTGTGGCCGCCGCAAAGTATCCAGGTTCCGACAAGTCGGTTGCCGACACCATCAAGGACGCTGTCGGCACCATCGGCGAAAACATGGGCTTCCGCCGCTCGGCCAAGCTCACCGTCCCGCACGGTGCTGTCGCCACCTACGTCCACAACGCAGTTGCCGATGGTCTTGGCAAGCTCGGCGTTCTGGTCGCGATCGAGACCACGGGCAATGAGCATGCCGCCAACGCCTTTGGCCGCCAGGTTGCCATGCATGTCGCCGCCACCAACCCGCTGGCGCTGACGGCCGAGCAGATCGATCCGGCTGCGGTCGAGCGCGAGAAGGCGATCTTCGCCGATCAGGCGCGCCAGTCCGGCAAGCCGGAAGCGATCATCGAAAAGATGGTCGAAGGCCGCCTACGCAAG
>NZ_RZPW01000082.1:0-12993 GCF_003998455.1 Mesorhizobium sp. M7A.F.Ca.CA.001.08.2.1
ATGTATGCCGTCGGCAGCAATGAGCGCGCCGCCGAACTCGCCGGTGCGCCTGTCAAGGCATACAAGATCTGGGCTTACGTCATTTCAGGTGTTTTTGCCTCGATCGGCGGCATTTTGCTCGCTGCCCGGCTTGGACGCGGCGACATCGCCTCGGGTAATAATCTGCTGCTCGATGCGGTTGCCGCGGCGCTGATCGGCTACGCGGTGCTGGGTGCCGCCAAGCCGAATGCGTTCGGCACCGCCATCGGCGCGCTGTTCGTCGGCATCTTGCTGCAAGGCCTGACGATGATGAACGCGCCTTACTACACGCAGGATTTCATCAAGGGCGTGGTTCTGGTCGTCGCCCTTGTCTTCACCTTTGCGCTTTCGGGCAGGGGCAGGAGATAGCTTTCGACCGGAACAGGATTTTCGAGTTCAACAAGAGTGGAGGAAAACAAAGTGAGCATTACAAGAAGACTTCTGGGGAAGGTGGCGCTCGGATTGGCCGGCGCAACCATGCTGATGCAGTTTCCGGCTTTTGCCGCGGACAAGCCGGCGCCCTTCGACAAGCCCGGCGTCAAGATCGCGCTGGTGCGCTATCTCTCGACCGGCGACTTCTTCCAGGCCTATCTCTCGGGCGTCGAGGCGCAGTCGAAGGCGCTCGGCATCGACCTGCGCGTCCTCGACAGCCGCCAGGATGCGGCTCTTCAGTCCGACATGGTCGATCAGGCCATCGCGCTCGGCGTGCAGGGTATCATCATCCAGCACGGCCTGACCGAATCGATGAAGGACGCCGCGCAGCGTGCGGTCGACGCCGGCATCAAGGTTGTGGCCTTCGACGTCAATGTCGAAAACCCCAAGATCCCGCAGATCGAACAGTCCGATCGCGACCTGGCCCGCCTCGCGCTCGAGCAGGCGGTCAAGGACAATGGCGAGAGCTGGAATGCCGGCTATGTCTATGTCGCCGGCATCGCGCCGCTCGACCGCCGCAACGAGACCTGGGTTGACGTCAAGAAGAAATATGCCGGCATCAAGGAAGTCGCGATGTTCGGCACGCTCGACAATCCGATCGCCAACTCCGTCGCCAACCAGGCGCGTTCGGTGCTGACGGCGCATCCCGACATCAAGGTGATGTTCGCTCCCTATGACGAATTCGCCAAGGGCGTGAAGATCGCTGTCGACGAAGCGGGCTTGAACAAGGGCATCAAGATCTATTCGGCCGACATTTCGACCTCGGACATCGCTGCGATGCGCGAGCCCGACAGCGCCTGGGCTGCGACCGCCGCGACCAATCCGGCCGTCGTCGGCCAGGTCTCGGTGCGTGCGCTGGCACAGCTGCTGGCCGGTGAAGATCCGGGCCACAACGTCGTCGTGCCGCCGACACTGATCACCCAGAAGGACCTCATCGACAAGGACATCAAGAACATGGAGGACCTGTCGGCCAAGCTGCCGCAGTTCGCCCACGCCGATGTCGCGATGCCGGCCTGGATGCCGAACCCGAACGCCAAGTAACTTTCGCAATCGAAGGCCGCCTGCAGCCGCTTGCTGCAGGCGGCCTTTTTGCCGAATATCTGCAGCCGGCGCCAGGCTCCGGCCCAAGGTTCGGTGCGTATATGGAAGCTCAGGCGGCAATCGAGGAAAACCTATCCGGCGCCGTCGCCGGAACCTTGTTTCGATGCCCGCAGGCCACCACGGGTGTCGTGGTGTTGGGTGGGTCGAGTGCCCGCGTCGATGTTGGGCGCGCACGGCTCTTTGCAAACGAGGGCTCGTCGGCTTTGGCCCTGCAATGGTTCGGCGGTGAGGGCCAGCCTCCCGGAATATGCGAAATTCCCCTCGAAACCTTCTTCGCGGCAACCGATTGTCTCCTTGAAACAGGATGCCACCGCATCGTCTATGTCGGCACATCCAAGGGTGCCGAGGCCTCACTGCTTGCGGCGGTCCATGACCCGCGCATCGACGCTGTGGTCGCCATCAGCCCGTCATCGGTGATTTGGGGAAATATTGGTGCTGGCCGGGATGGCGTCAGCTGGCCTGAACGATCCTCATGGTCGCTCGACGGAATCCCCCTGCCGTTTGTGCCGACGGATCCAAACTGGACACCAGAATACGTGGATGGCTTGGTATCCTACAGGGGACTCTTCGAACATTGCTTGAAAACCTCCAGGCAGGAAGCGGCTGCGGCGACCATCCCCGTTGAGACGGCATCGGCCGAGATCCTGCTGGTCGCAGGCGGCGACGATGCGCTGTGGCCCTCCCTATGGTTCGCGACAGAGATTGTTCGGCGGCGCAGCGAAGCAGGCAAGATCACACATCTCGTGTCATCGCCGGATGCGGGGCATCGCATTCTCTTGCCTGGCGAGAACACACCACGCTCGACATTGCATGCACATGGCGGCAATGACGAGGCCGAATCACGGTTGGGCAGAATGGCGTGGGAAGGCATCCGAGAACTGCTGTAGCTGCAGATCCCGAATACTTTCGCCTGTTTTGCGTCAGTCTCGGCCGGTTTTCCCTACCGCAGCGCTGCCGCGATATTGCCGCCGTCGACGGTCGTCACGTCGGCGGTGGTGCGGTCGGCCAGCGCATGATGCAGGAAGGCCTGCGCCACGTCCTGCGCCGTCACTTCCTGGCCGAGCAGATTGCCGGACATGTAGTCCTTCTCCGACACGCCGCGCGCGCCTGAGCGGCTGGCGATCATGGCGTCGGTCAAGAGGCCCGAGCGGATACGGTCGGCGTTGACGGCGTTCGAGCGGATGCCATGCGCGCCATAGTCGAGCGCGTACTGCCTGGACAGGAACAGCGTCGCCGCCTTCGGCACGCCATAGGCGCCGAACTTCGGGCCAGGGTTGACCGCCTGCTTGGAGGTGTTGAACAGAAGCACGCCGCCGGTGCCCTGTTCGAGCATGATGCGCACGGCGTTCTGCGCCACCGACTGGTGGGCGAAGAAATTGAGCTCGAAACTCTTGCGCAAAAGCGCATCGTCGAGCTCGCCGATGCGGCCTTCCCAGGCAGCGCCGGCATTGGAAACCAGGATGTCGACACCGCCGAACACGGCGACCGCTTTGTCGAAGGCGGCACGCACCTGTGCCGGGTCGGTGATGTCTGCGGCGACGCCGATCGAATTGTTGCCGGCTTTCTTCGCTGCATCGGCGGCTTTTTCGGCGTCGAGATCGACGACGACGGCATGGGCGCCATTGTCGGCGAACAGCTTTGCCGTCGCTGCACCGATCGCGCCGGCACCGCCGGTGATCAGCACCACCTGGCCGGTCAGCGGCTTCGGCTTGTTGGAGGCGAGCTTGGCCTGTTCCAGCGACCAGTATTCGAGCGGGAACAGGTCGGCCTTGGAAAGCGGATGGAACCGGCCGACGGCCTCGGCGCCACGCACTGCCTCGATCCACATCTCACCGACATCCGACGCGATCTTCGCGTCCTTCAGGGTGCGGCCGTGGCCGAACATGCCGAGGCCGGGCACCAGCGTCAGCCGCGGCATCTGGTCGAGCATGGTGCGCTTGACGTCGTCGAGCGCATCGTTGGTTTCGAAATAGGCGCGATAATCCTTGGCGAACGCGTCGACATGGCTCTTGATCACCGCCTTGTAGTCGCCGGCCTTGTCCGCGTCGGGCGCCGGCAGCGCCATCGGCCCGGTCTTGATGCGGATCGACAGATCGGGCGTCGAGACGCCGCGCCCGGCATAATCGGCGATCTCGGCTGAATTGATGAAATCGACAATTGCCGGCGAAGTGCGGAAATCGCTGACCATTCGGTCGAAGCGGCCTTCGCCGCGCGCTACCGCCACCGCGCCGCGCAGCATCGGCGCGATCGACGCCGGCGTCGCGAGCTTTGCCGGCAAGGCTGCCTTTGCCGCCTTCGGCTTGCCGCTTGCGGCAATATAGTCCTCGGCGACGTTCACATAATGGATCATCCGGTCGTAGGCCTGCTTCGCATCGTCGCCGAAGGTGAAGATGCCATGCTTGTCGAGGATCAGGCCCTCGACGTCAGGATCGGCGTCGAAGATGTCGGCAGCCGCCTTGGCGAGGTCGAAGCCGGGCATGATGTAAGGCACGTAACCCATCTTGCTGCCGAAAACCGTCTTCACCAGCGGCTTGGAGTCCTCCTGGTCGACGATGGCGAGAATGGCGGTCGAGTGCGTGTGGTCGACGAATTTGTGCGGCAGGAAGGCATGCAGCAACGTCTCGACCGACGGGTTGGGCGAGGACGGATCGATGAGGTTGACGCGTTGCAGGGCAACCATGTCCTCGTCGGCCAGCCTGTTCAGCGCGCGCGCCTTGAGCAGCGGCTTGAGCTTGACCGCCGGCAGGCCCTGCGGCTCGATGACGCCCATGTCCCAGCCGCTGCCCTTGACGCACAGCACGTCCCACTGGTCGCCGACGAGGTCGGTTGCCGTCGTCTTGCAAGAAGTGTTGCCGCCGCCATGCAGGACCAGCCGTGGTTCGCCGCCGAGCAGCCGGGTCGTGTAGACGCGCAGCGCCAGGTCGCGGCCGACACCCTTTTTCGCGTAGTCGGCGACGAGTTTTTCGGCTGCTTCGTCATTCCACAAATTCTTCATGTTCGCTTCGTCCGGTTGTTTGTCTTTGATGGTGAAACAGGAATGCCGCGACGCTTTGATGACAATGCGCCGGCGACGGAGAGGGGATTTCCTAGGAGGCCTTTTCTGTCGTGGCAGCAGCATGATCCAGGAGCCGCTGCGCCATGTGCGCGCCGACCACCAGATGCGTGCAAAGGCCGCCGGCGATCGCCGCGAGCAGCGGTTCGAACTTGCTGTCCTCCTGCACCACCACCAACCGCCTGGCGATGGCGCGCAGCGATGCAAGCTCGGCGGAGATCACCCGCCTGTTATAACTGCAGTCGAGCACCTTGCCCTCGGCGTCTATGATCTGCCCGGCAATCACGCCGGCAGCGCCTTGGCTGCGCAGATCCGCCATTTCACTTGGCGTCAGCGCGCCGCATTTGACCAGATGGCTGTCGGCGTCGACCGCGCCGACCGAGTATAACGCCAGGTCGCATTCGCCGACACCCGACAATTGTTCCCGGATCACCGGCTCGGCACGCAGCGCACGCGCAAGTTCTTCCGTAGACAGCACCAGCGGCGCGTAGAAATTGAGCCCTTTGGCGTTGAGCCGCCGCGCGATCTCCATAGTGCATTGGTCGGGGCGATAGGAATAGGGCGCGCCGAGATTGCCGCAGAGCTGCACCACCGTGACATCCTGCAGATCGGCATAGGACATGACGTCGGCAATCATATAGACGGTGCGGCCCCAGGCAACGCCGATGCGGTCGCCCTTCTTGACCAGTTCGAGAAAGACGCTCGCCGCCAGCACGGCGATTTCCGTCGACGGGTCGGCAATATGATCATTCTCCGGCGCGATCCAGACGGCGTCGAGGCTCAGCGCATCCTCGAGCTTGCGCGCCAGCACGTCGTCGGTGAAAAGCTGGGTCGAAGTCGAGATGTTGACGATGCCGGTCTCGCGCGCCTTGCGCAGGTACATGGCGACCGAGGCACGGGAAATGTTAAGCTGGCTCGCCACCTGGTCCTGCCGCAGGCCATGGGCATAGTAGAGCCAGGCGGCCTTGTGGATGAGTTGTTCTGCCGGTCGGATCGCCATGCCGTCTCCTCAGCTGACATTATTCACGGCTCTCGACAAAAGTCAAACTGGGCAGAGGTATGCGATGCTCCCGCTTGCGCCGAATCTGGTTCATCATTGTGCCGAATGCGCTCCGTCGTGGCATCGTTTGTGGTGACGCGGCCCAAGCCTGTGATTAGAACGTCTGAAAGAAAATCGCGGGGGAGCATGGGATGGGCAATCCTTACGAACAGGATCTCGACAAGAACGCGGCCAACCATCAGCCGCTGACGCCGCTCACCTATCTGGAGCGCGCGGCCAAGACCTATCCCGACCATATCGCCATCATCCATGGCCGCCAGCGCATCGACTATCGCACTTTCTGGCAGCGGTCGCTGAAGCTTGCCTCGGCCCTTCAGAAGCGCGGCATCGGCAAGGGCGACACCGTCACCGTCATGCTGTCAAACACGCCGCCGATGCTGGAGGCGCATTTCGGCGTGCCGATGACCAAGGCGGTGCTGCATTCGCTCAACACCCGCCTCGATGCGGCGGTCATCGCCTTCCAACTCGATCATGCCGAGACCAAGGTGCTGATCGTCGACCGCGAATTCTCCGGCGTCGTCAAGCAGGCCCTGGAACTGGCCAGGGTCAAGCCGCTGGTCATCGACTATGACGATCCCGAATACGCCGCCGACGCGCCGTACCCAAAGGGCGAGCGGGTAGGCTCACTGGACTATGAGGCATTTGTCGCAGGCGGCGACGCGGACTTCGCCTGGTCGATGCCCGACGACGAGTGGGATGCGATTTCGCTCAACTACACGTCCGGAACGACGGGCAATCCGAAGGGCGTCGTCTACCACCATCGCGGTGCGGCCCTGATGGCCTACACCAACACCATCCATGCCGGCATGGCCAAGCACGCGGTCTATTTGTGGACGCTGCCGATGTTCCACTGCAATGGCTGGTGCTTTCCTTGGACGCTCGCCGTCCAGGCCGGCACCCATGTCTGTCTGCGCTGGGTGCGGCCGAAGCCGATCTACGATGCGATCGCCGATCAGGGCGTCACCCATCTGTGCGGCGCGCCGGTCGTCATGTCGGTGCTGATCAATGCCAGGGACGACGACAAGCGCGCATTTCCGCAGACGGTCACTTTCAACACGGCTGCAGCACCCCCGCCGGAAGCCGTGCTGTCGGGGATGGCGGATGCCGGCTTTGCCGTCACCCATCTCTACGGCCTGACCGAGACCTATGGCCCGGCGGTCGTCAACGAATGGCACGGCGCCTGGGATGATCTCGAAAAGGGCGAGCGCAGCGCCAGGAAGGCGCGGCAGGGCGTGCGCTATGCAGCGCTCGAAGGCCTGACGGTCATGGACCCCGAGACGATGCGGACGACACCGGCCGACGGCGAGACAATCGGCGAGGTCATGTTCCGCGGCAACATCGTCATGAAAGGCTACCTGAAAAACCGCAAGGCGAGCGACGAAGCCTTCGCCGGCGGCTGGTTCCATTCCGGCGATCTCGGCGTCATGCACCCCGATGGCTACATCCAGCTCAAGGACCGCTCCAAGGACATCATCATCTCCGGTGGCGAGAACATTTCCTCTATCGAGGTCGAGGACGCGCTCTACAAGCACCCGTCGGTTGCCTCTTGCGGCGTCGTCGCCAGGCCCGACGACAAATGGGGCGAAGTGCCTGTTGCCTATGTCGAGCTGAAACCCGGCAAGGTCGCGACCGAAGCCGAGATCATCGATCACTGCCGCGCGCTGCTTGCCCGGTTCAAAGTGCCGAAGGCGGTCATCTTCGCCGAAATCCCGAAAACCTCGACCGGCAAGATCCAGAAATTCCGGCTACGCGAGATGGCCAAGGGGGCTTAGCTGCATCGCCACCCATGCTTCGCCTCGACAATTTGTCGCGGGCTTCGTCATCCTAGGGTATAGCAGTCGCGAAGCGACGTCGCGGAAACCCCTGGAGCTGCTCCGCAGCCCCAGGGATCCATGCCGTGACCTTGCGGCCGAGCTCCGACAGTCGAGAATGGCGGCTGCAGGCTACAGCTCGCTGACCGGTGTAAACCTGTTGATCCGTCGCACTCTTTGACCAACGTCGCGGCATGGATCCTAGGGTCTGCGCCGCGTCGCTTCGCTCCTTGCTTCGCCCTAGGATGACGAATTCATCAGGGCCAGCCGCTAACGGCGATCGTCGATTCCACCTTCTCACTGTCACCATCTGTCACCATTCGTACGTGTATACCGAATCCGCATTGACAGGTCCTTCTTTTCGATTTACGAGTGATGAAAATCAAAATTCGTCACTCGTAAATCGATAGAGGATCATGTCCGAAGCCGCCACCATAGTCGCCGAAGCCGCCCGACAGGAAAATGTAACGCGCATTCTCGATTGCGCCGAGCGCCTGTTCCGGCACTATGGCTACGGCAAGACCAATGTCGCCGACATTGCGCGTGAGCTCGGCATGTCGCCGGCCAACATCTACCGTTTCTTCGCCTCCAAGGTCGAAATCCACCAGGCCGTCTGCGGCCGGATGCTCGGCGCCAGCTACAAGATGGCCTACGAGATTTCGCGCCTGCCGATCAGCGCCGAGGAGCGGCTCCGGCGCTACGTGCATGCGCAATACAAGATGACGATGGAGGTCATGCTCGACGACCAGAAGGTCCACGAGATGGTCATCGTCGCCCTCGAACGGGATTGGGGTGTGATCGACAAGCATGTCGACAGCATTCACGACCTGTTCGCGGAAATCATTCGTGACGGGATCGAGGCCGGTGAGTTCAGAAAACAGGATCCGGTTATCGCGTCTCGCTGTTTCGGCGCCGCGACCGTCATCCTGTGTCATCCGCAGATGGTGGCGCAATGCCTTGCCAAGACCAACCGGGCAATGCCTGACGACCTCGTCGACTATGCAATCAAGGCCTTGAAGTAGCCTCCGCCCGCCGGGCGCCGGTTTCAACGATTCATCTCCATTTCGGGAGTACGCGCGTGTCTTCGTTCAGTTCAATCATCGGCAGGTTGCCGGCTGTAGGCCCGGTGCTGCTTGTCACCGCCACTCTCGGGCTTGCCGGCTGCAGCCAGGAAAAAGCCGAAGTCAAGGATATCATCCGCCCGGTCAAGGTTGTCGAGATCGCGAAGGTACATGACACCCGCACGCTCTCCTATTCCGGGTCGGTGAGGGCCCGCACCGAGAGCGCTCTGGCATTCCGCGTCAATGGCAAGATCACCGAGCGCCTCGTCGATATCGGCCAGCATGTGGCCTCGGGCGATGTGCTCGCCCGCATCGATCCCATTGACTACGACCTTTCGGTCAAGAGCGCGCAGGCAGCGCTCGATGCCGCCGAGCGGCAGGTCGAGACCGTGGAACTCGCCCGCAAGCGTGCCGAGCAGCTTTTTGCCAAGAATTTTGCCCCGAAATCACAGCTCGAACAGGCGACCTTGACCTATGACCAAGCGGTCGCCACCCGTGATTCCGCCCTTTCGACACTGGCTCAGGCGAAGAACCAGGTCGGTTATACCGATCTCAAGGCCGACAGGGATGGCATCGTCACCACGGTCAGCGCCGACGTTGGCCAGGTGGTCGGTTCCGGCACGCCGGTTGTCACTGTCGCTGTCGACGGCGAAAAGGAAGTGCTGATCGCCGTCCCCGAAATGGAAATCGCCGAATTCAAGGCGGGCAAGGCGGTCAAGGCGGGCTTCTGGTCGGATGATGCGCTGGCGCTCGACGGCAAGGTCCGCGAAGTCGCCGGCAGCGCCGATCCGCAATCACGCACCTTTGCCGTCCGCGTCAGCCTGCCCAACGATCCGCGTGTGCTGCTCGGCATGACCGCCAGCATCGAAGCCACGGCGGCCAATGAGCGGCAGCTGGTCTCGATCCCCCTGAGCGCACTGGCCGAGCAAGGCACCCAATCGATCGTCTGGACCGTTGATCGTGGCGCCGACACCGTTCATGCTCGTCCGATCAAGGTTGCCGAGTTCGCCGCCGATGGCGTGCGTGTCGCGGAGGGTTTGAAACCCGGCGATGTCGTGGTCGCCGCCGGCACGCAATTCATGACCGAGAACCTCAAGGTGAAGCTCGCCGGTGATACGGCGCTGCAATCGGCATCCGCGGCGGACGGCGACGCCAAGCAGGTGCGCTGACGACAGACAACCGGCTGCGCGTTCCCGCAGCCGCTGGTTTCCGGGCGGCAGGCGCCCGACCGAGACGCTCGATTGATGTAACCCCACATCGATTTCGCGTCCCACCGCGATGAGTGCTTCTCCGCTGGGAGAGCCTTGCCGCCCGGAAGCCACTACGAACCCTCGATTTTGTTGCGCTAGATAGATGGACCAGCGTCGATGACCAATTCCACGGAAGAGAAGCGGCCCTTCAACCTGTCGCGCTGGGCAATCGGCCATCCCGCCATTGCGCGGTTCCTGTTCGGCCTGATCATCATTTCCGGCGCGCTCGGCCTGATGCGCATGGGCCAGAAGGAAGATCCCGATTTCACCTTCCGGGTCATGGTCGTCCAGGCGATCTGGCCGGGCTCCTCGATCCAGGAGATGGAAGACCAGGTCGTCAACAAGATCGAACGCAAGCTGCAGGAGACGCCGCATCTCGATTTCGTGCGCTCCTTCACCCGCGCCGGCAGCGCCATCATCACCGTGCAGATCAAGGGCGACACCAACACCGCCGAGGTGACCGACGCGTTCTACCAGGTGCGCAAGAAGGTCGGTGACATTGCCGGTGACTTGCCACAAGGTCTGCTCGGCCCCTATTTCAACGACGAATTCGGCGACACCTTCATCACCCTGCATTCGATCAGCGGCGACGGCTTCAGCTATCCCGAGCTGAAGAAGTTCGCCATCCAGGCGCGCGACATGCTTTTGACGACGCCCGGCGTCGAGAAGGCCGTCATCATCGGCGACCAGCCTGAAAAGCTCTACATCGACGTCTCGTCCAAGGCCCTGGCCGAACGCGGCCTGACGCTGACCGATCTGCAGAATGCGATCAAGGGACAGAACAATGTCGACCCGGCCGGCTCCGTCGATACCGGCACCAACTCGGTGCGCATTTCCGTCGAGGGCGATGTCGGCAAGGTCGAGGATATCAGGAACCTGCGCCTGCGCGCCGGCGGTCAGGTCACGAGGCTGGGCGACATCGCCACGGTGAGTTCGGGGTTGCAGGATCCGTTCCAGCGAAAGTACCGCTTCAACGGTCACGACAGCGTGCAGTTGGGCGTCGTCATGGCCAAGGGCTTCAAGGTTACCGATGTCGGCAAGGATGTCGAGGCCACCTACAAGCGCTTCGAAGAGGCGCTGCCCTACGGCGTTGCGGTCGACCAGATCTCCGACCAGCCGGGCGTCGTCACCGATGCGGTGGCGGAGTTCATGCATGCGCTTGGCGAAGCGTTGCTGATCGTGCTCGTCGTCTCGTTCCTGTCGATCGGTTGGCGTTCCGGCCTGGTCATCGCCATCGCCATCCCGCTGGTGCTGGCCGCGACCTTCGCCATCATGTACGAGCTCGGCATCGACCTGCAGCGCATCTCGCTCGGCGCGCTGATCATCGCGCTCGGTCTTCTGGTCGACGACGCGATGATCGTCGTCGAGATGATGGAGCGCAAGCTGGAGGAGGGAATGGTCAAGGTCGAGGCGGCGAGCTTCGCCTATTCCTCGACCGCCTTCCCGATGCTGACCGGCACGCTGATCACCACGGCCGGCTTTATTCCGGTCGGCTTCGCGGCCTCGACCGCCGGCGAATATGTCCGCACGCTGTTCTATGTCGTCGGCATCGCGCTGATCGTCTCCTGGTTCGTCGCGGTCTATTTCACGCCATGGCTCGGCAACATGATCCTCAAGCAGCGCAAGCATGCCGGCAGCCATCACGATGTCTTCGACACGCGTTTCTACCGCCGGCTTCGTGCCACCGTCAGCTGGGCCGTGCGCCATCGCATCATCGTCCTGGTGATGACGCTGGTCACCTTCGGCACCAGCCTGTGGGCTTTCCAGTTCATTCCGCAGAACTTCTTCCCGCAATCGTCGCGGCCGGAAATCCTCGTCGACCTTTGGCTGCCGGAAGGCACCAGCATCAAGGAAGTCGAGGCGCAGGCCAAGGCGCTCGAGACCAAGATGATGGACGACAAGGACAAGCGTTTCATCGCCACCTATATCGGCGAGGGCGCGCCGCGCTTCTTCCTGCCGCTCGACCAGCAGCTGAGCAACCCCAACTTTGCCCAGTTGCTCGTCATGGCCAATGACGAACCGGCTCGCGAGCGTCTGATCGTCAAGTTGCGCACCGTTCTGGCGCAAGACTTCCCGTCCATCCGTGCCAAGGTCGATCGTCTGTTCCTCGGTCCGCCGACCGGCTGGCCGGTGCAGATGCGCGTCATGGGGCCGGATCGCCAGGAGGTGCGCCGCATCGCCGACCAGGTGAAGGCGAAGTTCCGTGAAGATCCGCTGCTTGGCGCCGTGCATGATGACTGGCTGGAGCCGGTTCCGGCGATGAAGCTGGTCATCGACCAGGATCGTGCCCGCGCACTCGGCGTCACCTCGCAGCGCATCCGCCAGATGCTGCAGGCGACGATGTCCGGCGCGCCGCTCGACGACTTCCGCGACGGCGAGGAGACGGTGTCCATCGTCGCCCGCGAGCCGAATGCCAGCCGCAGCCTGCTGTCCTCGGTCGACTCGGTCTATATCCCGACCGACTTCGGCGGTTTCGTGCCGCTGTCGCAGGTGGCCAAGGTGGTGCCGGTGCTGGAGCAAGGCATCGAATGGCGCCGCGACCGCCTGCCGACCATCAGCGTGCGCGCCACCTTGCCCGACGGCGTGCAGTCCAACGACGTCGTCACCAAGATGTACAACGACATGAAGGACCTGCGTGCGGGTCTGGCGCCCGGTTACAAGATCGAAATCCAGGGCGGTGCGGAGGATTCGGCGGAAAGCCAGGCTTCGATCGCCGCCAAGGCACCGATCATGCTGGCCGTCATTGTCGTGCTTTTGATGATCCAGCTGCAGAACTTCGGCAAGGCGATGCTGGTGCTGGCGACCGGTCCGCTTGGCATTATCGGTGCTGCCGCGGCACTCCTGATCAGCGGTGCGCCGTTCGGCTTCGTCGCCATTCTCGGCGTCATCGCGCTGCTCGGCATCATCATGCGCAACTCGATCATCCTGGTCGACCAGATCGACCAGGACATCGCCGCGGGCATGGACCGCTACGAGGCCATCATCGGTTCGGCCGTTCGCCGTTTCCGGCCGATCACGCTGACGGCGCTGACGGCGGTGCTGGCGCTGATCCCGATCTCGCGCGGCGTCTTCTGGGGTCCGCTCGCCTACGCCATGATGGGCGGCATCCTGGTTGCCACGGTGCTGACCATCCTGGTCCTGCCGGCCGGTTACGCCCTGTTCTTCGGCCGGGAGCCGAAGAAGCGCGGGGCGGAGGGACGGACGGACG
>NZ_RZPW01000830.1:0-2599 GCF_003998455.1 Mesorhizobium sp. M7A.F.Ca.CA.001.08.2.1
GTCCTCGGGGTTGCGAACGGTGAGGATGAGCTTGGCGTCGGGGAAATACTCGGCGAGTTCGCGCCAGAAATAGGCCGTCGGCCAGTCGACTGCCGACTTGTAGCCGACATAGACGACGTCCCAATCCACCGGCTCGCGGCGCCCGGCGGCGCGGATCAGGTCGCGGTGCTCGGCGTTAGAGTTGACGTCCTCCATGTGAACCGAGCATTTCAAGCGCCAAGTTCAGAGTGTGCGTGCCGGTGCGGCCGAACCCAGCCCCGATAACAGGTAATGCCATGCGATCCTCCTGTGGGCGGGAGCGGATCATAGATTGCAGAGGGTGGAAAGGGAGGATGGTCCTAGCTCTCAATCCAAGAGGCCAAATCGGCATGTCGAGCGATGCGGCGAACTCGCTCTGCCCGAAGGCTACATAGCGGGCCGGCCGGTTACGGCGCCGATAGCGATCCGAGCCGCAGGAGCTAGGCCGGCAGCCTTTGTTTCCAGCATAGCCCCGATAAGGGTCGCTTCGGCCAATTTCGGGGGCACCAGTTGGTCGTGTGTCCGCATTCTCGTTACACAGCCGTTCCATCATAGTTCCCTTCAAGTTGCGAGGGGGGCGGCGGCGGATGTCCGTGCCGTCTGCTGTGTTTTCAGGGTGGAATCAAACGGCCTCGGTCGCGGCGGCTTGCCGGACAAGCGCCGCGATCACCTCCACAAGA
The DNA here is from genome assembly GCF_003998455.1 of Mesorhizobium sp. M7A.F.Ca.CA.001.08.2.1. NCBI lineage: Bacteria > Pseudomonadati > Pseudomonadota > Alphaproteobacteria > Hyphomicrobiales > Phyllobacteriaceae > Mesorhizobium > Mesorhizobium sp. M7A.F.Ca.CA.001.08.2.1. The sequence goes on from NZ_RZPW01000830.1 coordinate 699, forward strand.
GGTGTCTTGCCTTTGACGCTGTTCTGTCCGTTATCTTTGAAGTCGATCCAGCCTTCGTTGAAGCCGTCGAGCATGCGCATGCGCGGCTGTGGGTTACGCGTACCCTGGGCACGGAACAGGCCCTCCCAGCTTTCCCGCGGGACGATCTCCACCCGCACCGGATGCCCGAGTGCCGACGCGAAGGCATTGGCGAGATCGTTGGGCGAGACCCGCGACGGGCCTTCAAGTTCCACGACCCGCTTGCCGGTCCACCCCTCGCGGATCAGATCGGCGGCAAGCCGGCCGATATCCTGCGTCGCCACCATGGCGAAGGTCTTGTCAGCCGGCTGGAGGAAGCTGTGCAGCACGCCTTCGTCGCGGGCCGGCGCGACGTCCCAGGCCGCATTTTCCATGAACCAGCCGGGCCGCAGGAAGGTGACGGGAAAATCGAGCTCGCCGAGGGCTTCTTCCAGCATCGCCCGTTGGCTCAACAGATTGTCCACTTCCCCGTCGGCGCCGATGGTGGAGAGGCAGACGACCCTTTCCGGGCGCGCAGCAAGGAGAGCGGTCGTCAGCACCTCATTCCGCTTGGCCGCTTCCGGATAGCCGGGCGCAGGGTCGAATTCCGACGGCGGCAGAATGAAAACGCCAGTGGCGCCCTTGAAGGCGGCAGCAAGCTGGGCGGCGGCGCCCATCTCGGCGAAGGCGATTTCACACCCGCGCTTGCGCCAGATTTCCGCCTTGGCGGGATCGCGCAGCACCGCACGGACCGGTTCTCCGGCTTCGATCAGGGCTTTCGCCAGCGCGCCGCCGACCTTGCCAGTTATTCCTGTAATCGCATACATGATATGTCTCCTTGTGTTGAAATCGGGATGGATCAGGCGAGGCCGTCGTAGAGGCCGCGCTCGAATGTGCCGTAGAGCTTCACGACCTTTTGGTCGTAGAAGGGCAGGAGCTGGGTGAAGATGGCGCCGGTCACCTTCCTGACCGGGTCGAGCCAGAAATAGCAGTTGAGCAGGCCGGCCCAGGAAATGCTGCCTGCCGACCGACCGTTCGGACCGGGCAGCGTGTTGATGTCGAACGAATATCCCCACTTGTGGGGCTCGTCGGGAAACTGGTCGAAGCTCCGCGAATAGGCAGGCTGGGCAGTCCTCATGGCATGGACGTCGAGGTCGCCGATCTGGTTGCGCATCATCGACGCGACCGTTTCCGGCTTCAGCACCCGTACGCCTTTATGAGTGCCTCCGTTCAGCAGCATCCGCAGGAAGGCCATGTAGTCGCGCGGTGTACTGAAGCCGCCGCCGCCGCCCATGAAGAATTCCGGCCGCTGCGGCATTTCGAAGGGCGCGGGCGTCAGGCCGCCGTCTTCGCGACGGTTATGGAAGGTGGCGACCCTGGCCTTCTGCTTGCTTCCGATCAGGAAGCCTGAATCGGTCATGCCGAGCGGGGCGAAGATGTTCTCGCGGAAAAAGACTTCCAGTGACTGGTCGCTGACCGCCTCAACCAGCTTTCCGACCCAGTCCATGCTGATGCCGTATTGCCAGCGTTCGCCGGGGTCGAATTCGAGCGGTGCCAGGAAGGCGCCGTTCTTGCACGTGGCGATGTCCGGCATGCCGGTGACGTTCTCGTAGCGGGTTAGTGCATCGCTCCAGATCGAATAGGTATAGCCGGAGGTGTGTGTGAGCAGGTGACGCACCTTGATGGCCCGCTTGGCCGGACGCAGGCGCGGCTGGCCGTGGCCGTCGAAGCCCTCCAGCACCATCGGATTGGCGAGTTCCGGCAGATATTTCGCCGCATCGTCCTCGGGATTGATCCTGCCCTGCTCGATTAGCTGCATGCAGGCCGTGGCGGTGAAGGCCTTCGTCATGGACAACAGCCAAAATACCGTATCGGCGCGCATCGTTGCTCCGGTGGCCGTACTG
>NZ_RZPW01000831.1:0-2594 GCF_003998455.1 Mesorhizobium sp. M7A.F.Ca.CA.001.08.2.1
GTGCTGGAGCCGCAAGCGGATTGCCCGGCCGCACAGGTCGCCAACCGGCAGATAACAGCCGCCTATGACGACCCGGCCGCCCTTGCCGACCTGGCAGCGTCGAGTTCCGTCATCACCTACGAGTTCGAGAACGTCCCGGTCGCGGCGGCCAGCGCGCTGGCGGCCAAGGTTCCGGTCTATCCGCCGGCGCGTGCGCTGGAAGTGGCGCAGGACCGGGTGGACGAAAAAACATTCCTCAACGGCATCGGCATTGCCACCGCCGATTTCCACGCCGTCGACAATGATGACGAGCTGGCGGCGGCGCTGAAAGCATCCGACGGCAGCGGCATCCTGAAGACCCGGCGCATGGGATATGACGGCAAGGGCCAGCGCGTCTTCCGCAACATGGAAGCCGGCGGTTTTGCCGGCACATGCGAGGCGATGGGCAATGTGCCGCTGATTCTGGAGTCCTTCGTGCCGTTCGAGTGCGAGATATCGGTGATCGCGGCGCGTGGGCTGGACGGTGCGGTTGTCGCCTACGATCCAGCCGAGAATATCCATCGCAACGGCATTCTCCACACATCGACCTTGCCGGCCGCCATTATGCCGGAGACGGCGCAAGCAGCCCGAACGGCCGCATCGAAGATCCTTGCGGCGCTCGACTATGTCGGTGTCATCGGCGTCGAGTTCTTCGTGCTGGCCGATGGCTCGCTGCTGGCCAACGAGATCGCGCCGCGCGTGCACAATTCCGGCCATTGGACGGAAGCCGCCTGTGTCGTTTCGCAGTTCGAGCAGCATATCCGCGCCATCGCCGGCCTGCCGCTCGGCGGCCCGGACCGCCATTCCGACTGCGTGATGGAAAACCTGATCGGCGACGATGTGCTGCGCGTCCCGGAGCTTCTCGCCGAGCCCGATCTGATGCTGCATCTCTACGGCAAGGCCGAAGCGCGGCCCGGCCGCAAGATGGGTCATTTCACTCGGATCAGACGTCGCGCCTCATAAGGTTGCCTACTGCGCGTCGTCGCTCTCGTCCTGCCCTGGATTGGCGCAACTCCCATCGCCTTCCTCGCAATTGGCCGCGGCAGCGAGCTGCTTGACGCGGTCATTGGTCAATCTGGTCAGGCATTGCGAAACTTCCATCGAATGGATCGATCCGCCTTCGCTGGCGGCGGTGGAATGCGCGCACTCGGCATCGCGAAAAGTGATCCAGGCGCGTTGCGCCACCTGCAGCAATCTCTTGCCGTTGGCATCGTCCGAGCTGATGAGGTTCTGATAGGCCGTGTTGAGCCTGGCGTCGGCCGCCTGGTAGTCCTCGCCGGCACAGATGTTCATCATTTGCTGGCTGTCGTCGCTGCGGTCGCATTCCTGCGCGCGCGCAACCGAAGCTGCCGCCAGCAGGACAAGGCAGGCGGCCAGGAACATCCGGCGCATAGTCGTCTCCAAATCATTTCACGGCGACCGCATCATCCCAGCCGGCCCAGGGCCGCGCAATGCCGCAAGGCAGACATGGCGGATAATTGATGACAGGGATGATTCACAGCCGCTATGGAGCACGCTTGCGGTTGACAGGGACAAGGCTCCTCGTTTATGAGCCACCCACAGTTCAAAGGCGCGTCTTCTGGCGCGCCTTAAAATTTCGACCCAACCGGGTCCACACCGACAGGCAAGACCATGAAGATCAAGAATTCGCTCAAGGCGCTGAAGGCGCGTCACCGCGACAACCAGCTGGTTCGCCGCAAGGGCCGCATCTACATCATCAACAAGACCGCCCCGCGCTACAAGGCACGTCAGGGCTGAGTTTTCGGGCAGGAGGCTGTCGCCTCCGCCCATTTGATGCTTGTCGCCGTCTGCCGGCCTTTTCACGCCAAATTCAGTTTGACGTTCTCTCGCCCGGGACTAGAGTCCGGCGATGCGGATTCCTTTTGCATTTTTGACATCTCTGCTTGTTTCCGGCGTCATTTATGGCCCGGCATGGGCGGATGGTGCTGTCGCGCCGCCGTCCACTCAGGATGCGCCGCCCGCCGCAACGACGAAACAAGCCCGCCTCGATCAGCTGTTCAGCGACTTGAAACGCGAACGCAACGAAAAGGCGGCGGAGCGCATCGCCGGCAACATCTGGAGCGAGTGGTCGCAATCCGGCAGCGCCTCGATCGACCTGATGATGCAATGGTCGCAAAAAGCCGTCGAGGGCCAGAAGTTCGACGTCGCGCTCGATTTCCTCGACCAGGTGGTGACTTTGCAGCCGACTTATGCCGAGGGCTGGAACCGACGTGCCACCGTCCATTTCATGATGAAGAACTACGGCAAGTCGATGTCCGACATCGACCATACGCTGCAGCTCGAGCCGCGCCATTTCGGTGCGCTGTCCGGCCTGGCGCAGATCATGGCGCTGACCGGCCACAAGCAATCGGCGCTCGAGGCCTGGCAAAAGGTGCTGGCCATCTATCCGATGATGCGCAGCGCCCAGGACCAGGTCGGCACGATTTCGGAGGAACTTGCCGGTGAAGGCATTTGATTGCTCTAGGGGAGTAAGGGAATAGGGCAGTAAGACCGTAGGGGCAGATCGCACCTGCGGAACACACACCCTACTCCCCTACTCCCCTACTCCCCTACTC
>NZ_RZPW01000832.1:0-2585 GCF_003998455.1 Mesorhizobium sp. M7A.F.Ca.CA.001.08.2.1
AAAGTGCGCAGCGGTTTTGGGATAACGACATGCACAAACAGAGATGCATGTCGCCCAAAAGTGCGCAGCGGTTTTGGGATAACGACATGCACAAACAGAGATGCATGTCGCCCAAAAGTGCGCAGCGGTTTTGGGATAACGACATGCACAAACAGAGATGCATGTCGCCCAAAAGTGCGCAGCGATTTTGGGATAACGACATGCACAAACAGAGATGCATGTCGCCCAAAAGTGCGCAGCGGTTTTGGGCTGCGACATGCACAAATGCTCCGGGCATGGGCATGAATCGAGGACAACAGACCGTGGTTCCTGTCATGAGGGTTGCGCTGAAGACTTATGCCGCTCTCATGCTGGCGCAGGTCGCGCTCTGGTCCAATCCGGCGCATGCCGACTGGCGCGACGATATCGGCACGTTTCGCATCGGCATCGTTGCCGAGCCAGGCGCCGGCAACTCCGTTCCGGGGTTGGCACTGTTGACCGACGCCTACACCAAGGCCTTGGGCATGAAGGTCGAGTTTGTCGTTGCCCGCAACTATGCCGCGCTGATCGAGGCGCAGGCCAATGCCCGCATCGAATATGCGATCTATTCGGCCACTGCATATGCGACGGCCTCGCAGCGCTGCTTATGTATCGAACCGCTTGTGGCTCCGGTCGATTCAGACGGCGCGATCGGCATCCGCTCGGTTCTGCTGACGCGGGACGGCAAGCTTCCCGACCTTGCGGCGATGGACAGCCATCGTATCGCCATGGCGCCTTCTGACAGCGTCGGCGGTTCTCTCTTGCCATTGGCGGCGTTGGCGGCGGAAGGCCGCAAGATCGCGGAAGATGCACCGTTTCTGGTCCATGCCGATTCGGCCGCGGCGGCCGAGACGATGCTGGTCGACGGCAAAGCCGATGGCCTGTTCGGCTGGGTGGCGGCCGCTACCGACGGCCCGCGAGAACCGTCGGGCACGCAGGCCAGGTTGGAGGCGGCAGGGGTCTCAGTGACGGCGCTTCGGATCGTATGGACGTCGGGCCTGTTGAGATACGGCCCGCATGCGGTCCGCAGCGATCTCGACCCCGAAGCCAAGCGCCGGCTTGCCGTGTTCCTCACCAACCTCAAGTCGACGACGCCCGATATCTACGATCTCCTGGAATCGAAACATTCCGGCGGCTTCGCTCGTGTGGCGCCAAAAGACTACGAGATGGCCGATGCTATCGTGCGCTTCGTTTCGGACCGTGGGCCGCAGCAGTAGCTGGAGCGGCCTGCGCACGCCTGGCTGCCTCTGTTCAACAGTCGCTGCAAGAGATCGCCACGCTTCTGCGGGGGCGCAGAAAATAGGTTTCGCCCATCTTTATCTGGTTGAAAGCAGAGGTCATTGTAAGCTCGATAACCGGCTTGTAGACGAGATTGCTTTCGACGCGAATGAGAAACGTGTTGGCGACCTTGAGCGACGCTGGGACTGTTGTCTCGGTGGTCGCGGCTGCGCCAGGGCTGGCGACGCCGGCTACCAATTTGCGTGACCACACCACCAGTGCCTGCGTCGCATCGGCCGAGACCTGGATTGCCGTGATGGTGATGGTCGGGTTTGAGCGGTTGTAGGGCTGAAGGGTGACGCTGCCTATCTGCATGATGGCGTCGACATCCGCCTTGAGGACGCTTGTCTGCTGAGTGACGAGATCGGCCACCATGCTGCCGATGCGACTGACCTTCTTGCTGGTCTCGATGGCTTGCGACGCTTCCATTGTGAGGAAATACATGATCAGCAGAATTGGCATGATCAAAGCGAATTCGACCGCCGCGATGCCGCGGCGATCGGACCAGAACAGACTTGCTTTCCGCCAAACTCCCGTAATCATAAGATGTGCCCCCGCACGCATCATGCCCATTGCCCTTTTCTTATACTGCTCGTGCATTCCGCTCAGTTGTCGAACGGTTCGTTCTGCCAGGTCACCGATGCGAAGTGCAGCGTCTTGTTGCCGCCCATCGATTTGGCCAGCAGGTCGGTCATGATCGGCCATTTGTAAAAGACCCGCAGCATGTTCCTCGACTCCGCCGCACCCGCTGTCACTGAAAACGACTGGGTTGCGGTGCCTTTCGTCAATACGATATCGCCGTTCTGGATCTTGAAGCCGGCCGTGGCCGCATCGGCGAACGATGTATATTGGCGAAGATCCACCAGCAGTTGATTGGGACAATCCTGGGAAACGATGATCTGCAGTTTTGTGCAGATCATGTCCCGCAAGTTGGTTCCGGCGACGTCAACCGCCCTCAACTGGCCGGTGCGAAGCTTGCGCGCGACATCGTCGGTGATGTTGGCCATCACTTCCTGCGCGGCAAACGAGATGCAGCTTTCCAGAATGGCGAAGACAAGCAGCGCGAAGGGGACTGAAAGGATCGCGAATTCGATTGCCGTGGCGCCGCGCCGGTCACGAAGGAAGCGAACGAAAAACCTTCGGCGTCCCGCTCTGTGGTCGCCTGCGCAGCCGAATTCCGTGCTCATGTCCAATCCTGCCGATCTCTATGCGGTCTCGGAAGGAGCATTAGCGCAAACCAATTGAGGTCCGGTTTGGATGATCGTTAAAGTCGGCGCAGGCCTCTTAAC
>NZ_RZPW01000833.1:0-2583 GCF_003998455.1 Mesorhizobium sp. M7A.F.Ca.CA.001.08.2.1
CCATCATATAGGCTTGCAGCTTGGCCGTGACACGGTTGATGCCGATACCGGCGGCAGCGTCCTCGTCATAGCGAACATAAAACCAGGCTCGTCCCATTCGCGATCGCTCGACGCTCAGACAGACGAAGGCGGTGAGCAGCGCAAGCACCAGGAACGCATAGTAGAAGTGCTGCACCTGCATCAGCTTGAAGCCGAAGATCTCCGGCCGCTCGATGCCGATGAGGCCGCTGGCGCCACCGGTGATGTCGAGGTTGCGGGCGATGATGCGCACGATCTCGCCGAAGCCCAGCGTCACGATCGCCAGATAGTCGCTGCGCAGTCTCAATGTCGGAGCCCCGATGATGATGCCGGCCACGCAGGCTGCCGCCATGGCGACCGGGATGGTGAGCCAGAAGTTGAAGCCGAATTCCGCGGTCAGGATGCCTGACGTGTAGGCGCCGACCGCGAAGAAGGCGGCGTAGCCGAGGTCGAGCAGGCCCGCATAGCCGACGACAATGTTGAGGCCGAGGCACAGAACGACATAGAGCAGCGCCGTAGTTGCCACCTCCGTCACATAGGCGTTGGCAAATTGCGGCAAGACCAGCGCGACGGCGAGCGCCGCCAGGCTGGGCAGCACGACGGACCAGCGCATCAATTGCTGTTGCCCGGCGGCCGGCATGGTTCTCACTTCGTCGATCATCACACCCGCTCCACGACAGAGCGTCCAAGAAGGCCGGTCGGCTTGAACACAAGGAACAGGATCAGGGTCCCGAACACGAAGACGTCACGCCATTCCGAGCCGACGAAGGGCAAGGACGAACCGAAAGCCTCGAGCAGGCCGAGCAGCAAGCCGCCGAGCATGGCGCCCGGCACGCTGCCGATCCCGCCTATGACCGCGGCGGTGAAGGCCTTGAGCCCCATGATGAAGCCCATGAAGAAATGGACACTGCCATAATAGGCGCCGGCCATGACCCCGCCGCCGGCGGCGAGCGCCGAACCCATGAAAAAGGTCAACGCGATCACCCGGTCGACATCGATGCCCATCAGGCGGCTCGCCCCCATGTCGATGGACACGGCGCGCATCGCCTTGCCGTACATGGTGCGTGAGACAAAGGCCTGCATGCCTGTCATAAGAGCGATGGAGGCGGCCACCAGCACCATCTGCGTGTAGGTGATGTGAACGGTGGAAATGTCGACACCGGCAAAACCGAGGTCCGTGTTGAAGGCGTAATGCCGCCCGCCTGTCAGCGCGAGTGCCGTGCCGTTCAACACCATCGACGCACCGAGCGCCGTGATGAGGATGGACAGGCGCGGCGCATTGCGCATCGGCCGATAGGCGAAGCGCTCGATGATGACGCCGAGCAAGCCGACAGCCAGCATCGACACAAGCAGGGCGCAGACCACGCCCAGCCAGCCATTGCCGACCCATATGCCGACGAAGGAAAACACGATGAGGCCGACGAAGGCGCCGTTCATGTAGATGTCGCCATGGGCGAAATTCAGGAGCTTGATGACGCCAAAGACCATGCTGTAGCCAAGCGCGATCAGGGCATAGAACGAGCCGACGATAAGACCGTTCACCAGTTGCTGAATAAGCAGGTCGAGCGTCATTGATGCTCCAGGGCAGAATTGAAAAAGTCTTGGCTGGGCGCCGCGTCAGCGCGCCAGACAATCGGCGGTGACGCCGAGGCCGCCACAAGGCCTGCCTCGGCGTCAATCCTGTTAGCCTTTATTCGGCTACCCACTTGCCGCCCTTGGCGATCACCGGGCGGAAGTTCGAGGTCTGGAGCGTGTTCTTGTCGGTGAACTTGATTTCACCGGCAAGGCCCTTGAAGTCGCTCGCCTTGAGCGCCTCGATGATCGCCTTCTGATCCGCCGACTTGGCCCGCGTGATCGCATCGGCGATCAGGCCGCCCACATCATGGGAGAGCGCCGCATAGGCGCCCGCGTCGCGGCCATAGGTTTCCTTGTACTTGGCCTTGAAGTCGGCGGCGCCGGACAAGAGGTCGACGGTGGGCGGAGACAACAGATACACGCCCTCACCGGCCGAACCGGCGATCTCCAGATATTCCGGCGAATTGTTGCCGTCGCCCAGCACGATGCCGCCCTGGAACCCGGCCTGCCGAAGTTGTTTGGTGAGCAGGGCACCACCGGCATGGTAGGCGGTCCAGAAGACAGCATCGGCGCCGCTCGACTTGATCTTGGTGACGACCGCCGAATAGTCCTGCTCGCCGGCCGTGGTGGTCTCCTTGGCGGCAATTTCGCCGCCAGCACTCTTGAAAGCTTCGGCGGTCAGCTTGGCCAGGTCGGACGAATAGGCATCGCCTTCGTCCACGACCGCGATCTTCTTGTAGCCGTTCTTCTTGAAGAGTTCGACGGCTGTCGTCGCCTGCATGTCGCCGGTCGAATTGGCGAGGAAAGCATTGCCCTGATTGGCGGCGACCAGCTTGGTCGAGTTCGCTCCGATGATGACGAACGGAATGCCGGCGTCACCATAGATCTTCAATGTCGGCAAGACGGCGCCCGAGCAGTAGCCGCCGACGATGGCGGTCACGCCTTCCGAGACAAGCTTGCTGCCTGCGGTCACCGCCTGCTGGGGATCGC
>NZ_RZPW01000834.1:0-2569 GCF_003998455.1 Mesorhizobium sp. M7A.F.Ca.CA.001.08.2.1
TATTTGGCCAGCACCTCGTAGTCGGGCAGATCCTTCGACAAATGGCCGATGTAGATCGCAACGCCCGCCGCGACCAGAAGGGCCAGCGTCGTGCCGATGCCGAAAAAATAGCCAATGAGACGAATCATACCCGCTCCAGTCCTTGGTTCGGGAATTTCCTAAACGAAGCCGCCTTTCACGCAAGCTTTCGAGCCGGTCCCAATCCGTAATCGAAAACCCTTGTCGCCGCCATGTGGACAAAATACGGCAATGCCTGATTTCACGGCTGCTGGCCGGAAATAAAAGCACTGGGTGTTGTCGTCGCGCAACGCCGCCTCTGGTTGCAGGCGTCGCCGGTCATGTCAACCTCCGGTTCCCGATCCGGCCTTGGCCGACGCGAACAGCGCGACGGCGTTGGTTATGCTCTGGGCTGCCTTGCCGCGCCAGTCGGCATTGAGCAACTGCGCCTCGTCCTTGGCGTTCGAGAGATAACCGAGTTCGACCAGCACCGACGGCACATCGGGTGCCTTGAGCACCTTGAAACCCGCGGAGCGCTGCGGATTGTTGATAAGACCGACGCTGGTCGACAACTGGCCAACCAGCGTGTGGGCGAAACTCATCGAGAAATTGTGTGTTTCGCGGCGGATCAGGTCGATCAGGATGTCGGTGACTTCCTTGTTGTCGTTCTTGATTTCCATGCCGGCGAACTGGTCGGAGAGGTTCTCACGGTCGGCAAGCGCCTGCGCCTCGGGGTCCGAAGCCTTGTCGGAGACGGTATAGACGGTGGCGCCGCGAATGCCCTTGACGCTGATCGTGTCGGCATGGATCGAAATAAGCAGGTCGGCCTCATGCTGACGGGCAATGCGCACGCGGTCGTCCAGACGCAGGAATTCGTCTGTGTCGCGCGTCATGAACACATCGTAATTGCCGACGGCCGCGAGTTTGTCGCGCAGCTCCGTGGCGAAGGCCAGCGTGACGTTTTTTTCGATGGTGCCGTTCAGGCCCTCGGCACCGCCGTCGATGCCGCCATGGCCGGGGTCGATGACGACGGTGAACCGATGGCCCGGATTGGAGACCGGCCCGGTGCCGACCCGCCCTCCCTTGTCGGTCGAAACGGTCGATCCGGTGGTCAGCGCCTGATTGGCAAGTGCGGCATCGAACTCGCGTTCGGATGCCGCCGACATGTCGATGGCAATGCGGTAGCCGGTTCCGTCCTCGTTCTTGAGCACGTCGAGCTTGTCGACGGCAAAGGGTCCCTTGCCGGTGAGGATCAGACGCGAAACGCCCTCGCCGAGTTCGCCCAGGCGCACGCCCTTGACCAGGCCCCGCGCCTTCAAATCCTTGGCATCCACGGCGAACCTCGTATTCGCGAGATCGATGACAAGACGGTTGGGACCACGCAGCAGGAACCATTTGATATCGGGTTCGCGGTCGAAATCCATGACGATGCGCATCTTGGTGGCATCGCCGGCCATCTTGTAGCCTTTTGCCACGAGCGGAGCGTCGGCGGCACTGGCATTTGAAGACAAGACGGATGAGGCCGCCAGCAGCAGCAAGAGGCAGAAAGCGGCCAGGATCCGGCCGCCGACACGACGTCCCTTGTCTGTGAAGTCCGCCAATCCCATCTCTCTTGCAGTCGCTCCCGGTTTGGCGCCCGGCGCCCGGTCGTTTCGTCGAATGCCGGTTAGGCCGCGAACTCGATTAACGATTGGCATCCAGAGAAGGTTAACCAAGCCTTTTCATGCAGGGCCGCAAGCCTGGCTTTACGCTACGGGACGGCTTTTTGCCGGCATCGGAAATCGGGGTTGCCTTCCACCCCGCCAAATCATAAAAGCGATGGTGGATCACTGCAATCCTGGAACCGCCCTCCTCCGCAGCTTCTTGCTACAGGGTCAGACGTAAAGGCGGCTCCTTTCGCTTCAGGCGAAAAGGGTTCAGGTGATCGCGACGAATTTCGCAGGCGTGCTCCCGTGGCGGGGGAATCGCCTGCGTGAGGAAAACGGCCGGGTTTGTTCCCGTGCCGGCTCTGTATGAGCAAACAAGCTGGTCCGGTTCGTCCGGGCTTTGGTTCAAAAGGTTCTGTTGGTGACGATGGCTTCAAGCGCAATCATGGAAAGGTCCGCATCAAACCGCGCCATTATGGCTGCGGGCGGCACCGCCATGGCGCTCAAGCGGCGGCCGACGGACGTTCAAATATCCGGCACCCACATTCCAGACACGCAGCAGCAGGCTTTGCCTCGCAAGCTGCGGCTGACGGCTGCCGGGGGGAAACGAAATAATGCCCAACAAAATGCTGATAGACGCCTCCCACCCGGAGGAAACACGCGTTGTCGTCATACGCGGTAACCGTATTGAAGAATTCGACTTTGAATCCCAGGACAAGAAGCAGCTCAAAGGAAACATCTACCTAGCCCGCGTAACGCGCGTAGAGCCCTCCCTTCAGGCAGCCTTTGTCGAATATGGCGGCAACCGTCACGGTTTTCTCGCCTTCAGTGAAATCCACCCCGATTACTACCAGATTCCGGTCGCCGATCGTCAGGCACTGCTGCGCGCGGAAGCGCAGGAGGCTGAGGACGAGGAGAACGAGGAC
>NZ_RZPW01000835.1:0-2564 GCF_003998455.1 Mesorhizobium sp. M7A.F.Ca.CA.001.08.2.1
GGCCAGTATGTGATGATAGCGGTCACCGATTCCGGAACGGGCATGACTGCGGACGTGCTGGCAAGAGCCTTCGATCCGTTCTTCACCACAAAGGGAGTCGGCAAGGGTACCGGATTGGGACTTAGCCAAGTGTATGGGTTTGTTCGTCAGTCCGGCGGCAGCGTCAAGATCTATTCCGAACTCGGTGTCGGAACCACCTTGAAGATCTATCTACCGCGGTCGCATGGCGGCATTCCCGACAGCCCGGCCGCCGCCTTGGCGGGCGAGCATCCGGGACATTCAGACGAGGTCATCATGATCGTCGAGGATGAAGATCGTGTACGCCTGATGGCCGCAGAAGCGCTGCGAGAACTGGGCTATTCCGTCCTGGAAATGTCGGGGCCACGAGATGCACTTGCCGCCGTGGAGAGCGGGCATGTGCCTTCGCTTCTGTTCACCGATGTGGTCATGCCGGAAATGTCAGGCCGCGAACTGGTGGACAAGGTCAGGACATCGCACCCGTCACTAAAGGTGCTCTACACCACCGGCTACACGCGAAACGCGATTGTTCACAATGGCACGCTCGATTTTGGAACGGAGCTTTTGACCAAACCCTACACGATCGACGAGCTGGCCGAGAAGGTCCGAAAGGTGCTCGATCGAAAGTAACGATCGGCCAGAGGCGATGTACTCAAGCGGCCGACCCAAATCCACTGCAGGCACGGCGGGGCGGTATGATGTCTCGCTGGAACCAGGGGGGACTGCCGCGAGTTCTCTGGAATGGCAAATCATCCGATCACCAGCGCCCTTACCACAATCGGCACACTGACTTCCCGTCCCGCTGCGTTCCTGGTCTTGTTGGCCTACGCAATTCTTTGGATGATTTTCGAGCGACAGAGCTTGGATTGGCATGGAGCCGCAACATTGTTCACGTGGGCGATGACGCTGTTCATCCAGCGCGCGGAGCACCGCGACACTCAAGCGATCCACGCCAAGCTGGACGAGATCCTGCGGTCAGATCACGCGGCTTCAAACATCACCCGGATCGACGATGAAGAGCCTGAGGAGATCGAAAAACATCGCCATCGCCAGCAACTGGGCGATTGACGTGCAGCCTTTCGGTTCCGTTGCGTCAGGCGCCCGCAAGAAGACCTCCCGCATTGCGCCTTGGCGAAAGGTGCTCATCTATCTGGCCATCGCCGCCATCGGCAGCCTGCTCACGGTGTTGATCATAAACCTCACTCCACAGCCGCGCGTTCTACGATCTATCGTCCCCCACCGGTTCGACGCTACGGATCCCCAATTTCCCAAGACGATGAGCAGCTATTCGCAAGGGCAGATGTTCGGTTCCAACGCGGTCCAAACTCTCGTCAACGGAGACGAAATATTTCCCTCAATGCTGCAAGCAATCGGGGCGGCTCGATCCAGCGTCAACATGGAAACGTATATTTATTGGTCAGGAGCCATCGGCTACGAGTTCGCGATCGCATTGGCGACGAAGGCCCGCGAAGGCGTGGAAGTCCGCGTGAACGTCGACTGGGTTGGCAGCCTTCCCTTCGACGAGGACCTGATCCGCATCATGACGACGGCAGGTGTGCGGTTCGAACGCTATCGGCCGCTACGCTGGTATACGTTGGACCGTGTAAACAACCGAACTCATCGCAAGCTGCTGATCGTTGATGGCCGGATCGCTTTCACTGGCGGGGTCGGCATTGCCGATGATTGGCGCGGGAACGCACGCAACTCAAATGAATGGCGCGACACGCATTACCGGATCGAAGGACCAGCCGTGCCCGCATTCCAGGCGGCGTTCGCCGAAAACTGGCTTGAGACGACCGGCGAGACATTGCAGGGCGGGAAGTTCTACCCTGCAGTTGCGGCCGCTGGCGGTCTCGATGCGCAGTTGATACTTTCTTCGCAGCCAAACGGCTCGGAGAACATGGAGTTGATGATGTTGGCGGCAATAGCCGCGGCCAAGGATCATCTGCGCATCGGCATGGCCTACTTCGTGCCGGACGACATCGCGCTGCAGCAGATTCTTGATGCAAGGAAGCGAGGCGTCTCGGTCGATGTCATCGTTCCCAATTGGCTCACGGATGTGCCTGTGGTGCGAAAGGGCTCGCGCTTTTTCTGGGGCGAATTGCTCAAGGCCGGTGTGCGCATCTTTGAGTTTCAACCCACAATGTACCATCCCAAGCTTTTGATCGTCGACGATGCCTGGGTGAGCTTTGGCTCGGCTAATCTGGATGAGCGATCCTTGCGCCTCAACGATGAGGCCAGTCTGAACGTCTACGGCTTGGAATTCGCGCGGACGCAAATAGACGTTTTCAACGAGGACCTGAAGCGATCAAGGCAGGTCAGTCTGGAAGAATGGCAAGCGCGTCCGCTAAGCGAAAAGGTCACCGACTACTTTGCGAGCAGGTTTCGCTCCCAGCTCTGATAATGGCGAGGAGGCGGAGATCCAAAGTCCCCGCGATTGCTCGCCAGGTATTTCGCAGCCTTGCTGGATCAGGTCGCGGAAGCCCTCCCTCCCAGCCGCGCTCGCCGCTGGACTCTCCCAGTGTTCCGCACGGCTGTGGAGAGCC
>NZ_RZPW01000836.1:0-2561 GCF_003998455.1 Mesorhizobium sp. M7A.F.Ca.CA.001.08.2.1
GAATTGCTCGAGCAGGAAATCCTGCACGAAGCCATGCTGCAGGCGCAGCAATTCATGCGTTGTCCTGACCTTGGCGAGTATCTCCTCGCGGGCGCCGGCCGGGACGACGAATTTGTCCACCCTGAACACGCTGCCGCCGTTAACAGTCTGATTTATCTTGCTCATTTCGATTGCTCCGTTCCTGGATCATGGTGTTTTTTGGGCTCCAGGAACGGCCTACAATCTCAACTTAAGTTGAGATCAAGTGCAAAAATCAGATCACACGCCGAACCTTCAATTCACCTCCGACGTGCGCCGGCGGACGATGACACCAAGTTCGTCGCCTTCGCGAGCCAAGCGCAGCCGCTCTTCGGCCTCGGTCGCCTCGCGCTGGCGGTCCCACATCGAGGCGTAGAGGCCATGCTTGCGCATCAGCTCGGCATGGGTGCCGCGCTCGGCGATCTGGCCGTCCTGCAGCACGATGATCTCATCGGCCGTGATCACCGTCGACAGGCGGTGAGCGATGACGATGGTGGTGCGGCCACGGCTGACCAGATCGAGCGCGGCCTGGATCTCCTGTTCGGTGTGGCTGTCGAGCGCCGAGGTCGCTTCGTCGAGCATCAGGATCGGCGGCGCCTTCAAAATGGTGCGGGCGATTGCCACGCGCTGCTTCTCGCCGCCCGAAAGTTTTAGCCCGCGTTCGCCGACCATCGACTTGTAGCCGTCAGGCAATCGCTCGATGAACGGGCCGATCTGAGCGAGTTCGGCCGCCTTGCGCATATCCTCCTCGCTGGCACCGATGCGGCCATAGCGGATGTTGTAGGCGATGGTGTCGTTGAACAGCACGGTGTCCTGCGGCACCATGCCGATCGCCCCGCGCAGGCTCTCCTGCGTCACGTCCCTGATATCCTGGCCATCGATCAGCACCTGGCCGCCCTGCACGTCGTAGAAGCGGAACAGAAGCCGCGAGATGGTCGACTTGCCGGCACCCGAAGGCCCGACAATGGCGACGGTCTTGCCGGCCGGCACCTCGAAGCTGATGCCCTTCAGGATCTTCCGGTTCGGGTCATAGGAGAAGTGCACGTCGCGGAACTCGACCTTGCCGGCGCTGACCGCGATTGGCCTGGCATCCGGCTTGTCGACGATCTCCTGCGGCACATCCAGCAGATCGAACATCTGCTCGATATCGGTGAGCCCCTGGCGGATTTCGCGGTAGATGAAGCCGATGAAATTGAGCGGCACCGACAGCTGCATCAGCATGGCGTTGATGAAGACGAAGTCACCGACCGTCTGCGTGCCGGCCTGCACTTCGAGCGCCGACATGCACATGACGATGACGGTGCCCAGGCCGAAGATGATGCCCTGCCCGAAATTCAACCAGCCAAGCGAGGTCCAGATGCGCGTCGCGGCGACCTCGTAGCGTGCCATGGAGCGGTCGAAGCGCTCGGCTTCCATGCCCTCATTGTTGAAATATTTCACCGTCTCGTAGTTGAGCAGCGAATCGATTGCCTTGGTGTTGGCGTCGGTATCGCTGTCGTTCATGTCGCGGCGGATCGAGATGCGCCAGTCGCTGGCGCGGACCGTGAACCAGACATAGACCCAGACGGTGACCGCGACGACGACCACATATTTCCAGCCATAGGTGTAGGCGAAGATGCCCGTGGTCAGCGCGAATTCGAGGATGGTCGGCGCCGTGTTGAGCATGATGAAGCGCACGATCGTCTCGATGCCCTTGGTGCCGCGCTCGATGATGCGCGACAGGCCGCCGGTGCGGCGCTCGAGATGGAAGCGCAGCGACAGTTGGTGCATGTGAACGAAAGTACGGAAGGCGAGCTGGCGCACGGCATATTGGCCGACGCGGGCAAACAGCGCGTCGCGCAACTGATTGAAGCCAAGCTGCACCAGGCGCACGACATTGTAGGCGACGACCAGCATGACGGGCGCCAGCAGGAAGCTCGGCAGCGGCGGCGCCGATTTGGCGTCGCCGGCCAGCGCGTCGGTCGCCCATTTGAAGAAATAGGGACCGGCGACCAGCGTCAGCTTGGCGACGACCAGCAACAGCGTCGCCCATGTGACCCGGGCTCTCAGATCGGCGCGATCCGCTGGCCACATGTAAGGCCACAAATTGAGCAGCGTCTTGAAAGTCGAGGAGTCGGAGACGGTTTTTTCGGCCATTTCTTGTGCCTTCTTCTTATTTCAGCGGCCGGAGCAGCAGGAATTGACGAGAGCGGCCACCGATGCGGAGACATCGGCGAGCGCGGCATGGTCGATCGCATAGCGCGAGCGCTGGCGATCGGGCTCGAAGCGAACCAGCCCGGCTTCGACCAGTATTTTCAGATGTTGTGACACGGTGGACTGCGCCAGATCTAAGCGGTCGACGACCTCGCGGCAGCAGCAGGAACTGCTCGTCGATAGGTGTTTCAGGATTTCGATCCGCGCCGGATGGGAAAGCGCTGCAAGTCGGGCGGCGACCGCACGGCTGTCCGGACCGCCGCATGATGCGTTTGTTTCCATCAGGGATTCTGCCATCGTTCATCGGCGATAGACGATGAACGGGCACGGGGCAAGCTAACCCTATGGGC
>NZ_RZPW01000837.1:0-2552 GCF_003998455.1 Mesorhizobium sp. M7A.F.Ca.CA.001.08.2.1
GGCTTCTCCTGCCTGCCGGATAGTTCCCTATCGTTTCTGCTCTTCCCGGTGGACCGCCCGGAATTTTTCGATGCCGTGGTTCTCGACGAGGGAGATCGGGTGAAGGAAATTCAGGTCAAGCGGCAAGACGCTGCCACGAACTGGATCTGGGGGGCGTTCAAGATGCCGGGCCGGATCTTGCACCAACTCGCTGCACTCTGGCGTGAACGGGACCGGCGTGACGAATATATCGGCACCCTGATCAATGCCTATCTGGCTGCCGGCGGTGAAGCCTACGGTGTCAGGGCCGGAGTCTCCTACGTCGATGTCGGCACCTTCAACGGCTATCGCACGGCTCTTCGGCTGCTCGAAGAGGGCGTCGCATCCGAACAACGCCAAACCGCCATGCTTGTGGGTGGAGCACACCCGCATGTGCCTGTCGTTCCCGGCGAAGGAGCCTGACCATGCTGCATTCCCATGCCGAAATCCGCCGCCGTATCGATGCTCTCGGCCCATGGTTCCACAACATGGAACTGGCCGGTGTCGAAACCGCTCCCAACCATTTTCTCGGCAATTACCCGCTGATCAAATGGCGCAAATTCGCCGAGGCCATTCCCGCGGATCTGACAGGCAAGACGGTGTTGGATATCGGCTGCAATGCCGGCTTCTATTCCATCGAGATGAAACGGCGAGGTGCTGCCCGTGTCCTCGGCATTGATTTCGATGAGGCTTATCTGGCGCAGGCCCGCTTTGCCGCCGAGATCGCCAATTGCGAGATCGAATTCCAGAAACTGTCGGTCTACGACGTCGGCGCCCTGCGCGAAACATTCGATATCGTGCTGTTCATGGGGGTGCTTTATCACTTGCGCCACCCGTTGCTTGCGCTCGACCTTATCCGTGAGCATGTCGCCGGTGATCTGATGATCTTCCAGTCCATGCAGCGCGGCAGCACCGATCTTCCCGAGATGGAAGAGAACTATCATTTCTGGACGCATGACCTGTTCGACCGGCCGGAATTTCCCAAGCTCCATTTCATCGAGCACCGCTATGCCGACGACCCGACCAACTGGTGGATACCCAATCGAGCCTGCACCGAAGCGATGCTGCGCAGCGCCGGTTTCGAGATCGTTCTGCACCCTGAGCAGGAGGTCTATTTCTGCCGGGCCGCAGGCGACCCGGCCAGTGGCGGTCCCGTCTACCCCTCGAAAGGACAGCGCCATGATTGAAGCCGCGATGATCTGGAACGAGCCCAACAACAAATCGCATTGGGATCCCGAGCTCGACCCCGACTGGAGCCGCTTCGCCAGGATGGCAATCCTGGCGGCGGACGCAATCGCATCTGAAAACCCGGCTTTGACCAAAGTGCTCGGTGGCATCTCGCCGATAGACCCGGGATTCATCACTCGCATGAAGGAATTCGGCGTGCTGGATCATGTCGACGCCGTCGCCGTGCACGGCTTTCCGCTCGACTGGAACCTGTGGCAAATCCAGGAATGGCCGCAGAAGATCGGCGAGATCGCGACCGTCACCGACCTTCCCATCTGGGTCAGCGAAGTCGGCGTATCGACCTTCGGCGCCGAGGAAATCCAGGTCTGGGGGCTCAAGCGAACAGCTGAATTGCTGCTCGGCAATGCACCACGCGTCCAGTGGTACAGCCTCTACGATCTTCCGCGTGAATGGGAAGCAACGACGCGTCACCGCGAAGCCGAAGGCTCCTCTTATTACCGTCATTTCCATATGGGGCTGCTGCGCCAGGACGGCACGCCAAAGCCCGCGCTGGAGGAATTCCTGCGCTATACACCCGCAATGGGACTGGTGCAGTGGTTTCATTTCGAAGATCCGCGGCTGGACGACGCTGTCGCCTGGATGAAGCGGCTGGGTGTCACCAATATGCGTACCGGGCTTTCCTGGGCGGACAGTTTTCGGCCGAATGCGCTGGACTGGTTTGACCGGCAGATGGAAGCACTCGCCGATTTCGACGTGACGGTCACCTTCTGCTTCACACCTCAGCATCGCGGAATGATGCCCCACCACACCAGCCCGCCACTGGTGCCGGAGGAGTTCGCGGATTTCTGCTCAACCATGATCCGCCGCTATGCGCCTGGCATGACATCCGCCTCGCTCCCCACGCGGCGGGCCTCGGCCGCGTGAAATCGTCATGCTGCCCATGCATCAGATGCCGGACTTCGCGACACCACTGACAGGTGGGGATGCGGCGCAGGGCACCGGGACGCAACCGGCCGCGACACTCGCCGTCCTCAATGTCGCCTACCCTCTCGCGCCCGTCGGACCCGACGCTGTCGGCGGTGCCGAACAGGTTCTGTCGATGCTCGATCGGGCATTGGTTCACGCCGGCCATCGATCTATCGTCATTGCTTGCCGTGGCTCCAGCACGAGCGGCACGCTTGTGGAAATACCGGCCGAAAACGGCATGCTCGACGAGGCGGCGAAGCGCCGCGCGCAAGAGGCCCATCGCAAAGCGATCGCCACTGCCCGCGCCCGATGGCCCATCGATGTGGTTCATCTGCACGGCATCGATTTCGACGCTTATCTGCCTGACGATGGTCCGACCT
>NZ_RZPW01000838.1:0-2548 GCF_003998455.1 Mesorhizobium sp. M7A.F.Ca.CA.001.08.2.1
ACCCGCGCCTTCCGCGAGATGGTGCTCGGACAAGATGGCGGCACCACCGACGTCAACGAGGCGTTCGCGGCGCGCAGCTTCGAAAATGTCGGCGCCTGGATCCTCGGCCGCAACATGTTCGGACCGATCCGCGGCGAATGGCCTGACGACAGCTGGAAAGGCTGGTGGGGCGACAACCCGCCCTATCATGTGCCGGTTTTCGTGCTGACCCATCACAAGCGGGAACCGATCACGATGGAGGGCGGCACCACTTTCCACTTCGTCATCGACGGCATCCATTCAGCTCTTGAACAGGCCAAGGCTGCCGCTGGCGGCAAGGATGTGCGGGTCGGCGGCGGCGTCGCCACCATACGGCAATATCTGCAGGAAAAACTGATCGACGAGATGCATCTGGCGATCGCGCCGGTGCTGCTGGGCACGGGCGAGAACCTTTTTGCCGGCCTGGACATGCTCAAGCTCGGCTATGTCTGCAGCGAGCAGGTGGCGACCCCGCTCGCGACGCATGTGGTGATCAAGCGGGCGTAGGTGGAGAGCCAATCTCCCCCCGCGTGGGGGAGATCGCAGCTTCGTCTGCCTCAATACTTTTCCGGTACGTAGAGCTCGCGCGGCAGCACCTGGCGTTCGTATTCGGGGTTGAAGACGCGCTCCGGCAAAGTGATCTCCTCGTGCGGCACTTCCTCGTAAGGCAGCTGCTTGAGCAGATGGTCGATGCAGTTCAGCCGCGCGCGTTTCTTATCGTTGCCCTCGACGATGAACCAGGGCGCTTCCGGGATGTTGGTGCGGGCGAAGGTCTCTTCCTTGGCCTTGGTGTACTGCTCCCAGCGCACGCGCGACTGCAGGTCCATCGGCGACAGTTTCCACTGTTTCATCGGATCGTGGATGCGCATCAGGAAGCGCATCTGCTGTTCCTCGTCGGTGATCGAGAACCAGTATTTGACCACGGTGATGCCCGAGCGGACCAGCATGCGCTCGAATTCCGGCACGTCGTGGAAGAATTCTTCGACCTGATCGGGCTGGGCAAAGCCCATCACCCGCTCGACGCCCGAGCGGTTGTACCATGAGCGGTCGAACAGCACGATCTCGCCGCCGGCCGGCAGATGCGGGACATAGCGCTGGAAATACCATTGCGACTTTTCGCGCTCCGTCGGCGCCGGCAGTGCGACGACACGGCAGATGCGCGGGTTGAGGCGCTGGGTGATGCGTTTGATGACACCGCCCTTGCCGGCCGAATCGCGTCCCTCGAAGATTACCACCAGCTTCTTCTTGTGGTGGGCGACCCAGGACTGCAGCTTGATCAATTCGGACTGCAGGGTGATCAGGTCGCGAAAATACTGCATGCGATCGATCGAAGGCGGATGCGAGTTCTTGTAGATCTTGGCGATCTCCATCGACAGCGCCGGCTCCGACATTTCGAGCTCATAGTCTTCGTCAAGCGTGTCGGCGAGCTCGGCTTCAAGCCAATCCCTGGCCGGAGAATTCTGTTTTAGCTCGGTCATTATCGGCTGCTCCACTTGCAAGCTCTGTCGATCCACGTCCGGCGCCCCAAACTCCCGGCCTACAGCCCGGGAACGGCAACACCTGAGCCGACTTCCATATAGGCCTGCAATGACGGTTTTATTGCAGCGCGAGCATGGTTACCGCCGCTGTCGATCCAGCCAGGCATGATCGATCCGCCGCGCTGGCATGGAGACACGTCACCCAAATTGTCCTACAAATAGCGGCCACTTTCGGGCGCCCCCCAGCCTTTTTCCAACGTAATCGCGAGGACCGACATGGAATACCGCACTCTCGGCCGTTCCGGCCTGAAAGTTTCGACACTGACCATGGGGACCATGACGTTCGGCGGCGCCGGAGCTTTTTCGGCGGTCGGCAAGACCGATCTCGACGAAGCGCGCCGGATGATCGATCTCTGTATCGACGCCGGCATCAATGTCATCGACACCGCCAATGTCTATTCGAACGGCATTTCCGAAGAAATCATCGGCGAAGCGCTCGGCGGCAAGCGCAAGGGCGACGTGCTGATCGCCTCCAAGGCACGGATGCGGATCGGCAAAGGTCCAAACGATGAAGGCCTGTCGCGCCATCACCTGATCCGGGAATGCGAGAAGAGCCTGAAGCGGCTCAAGACCGACGTCATCGACATCTATTTCCTGCACGAATGGGATGGCGTGACGCCGCTGGAGGAAACCATCGGCGCGCTCGACACGCTGGTTGCCCAGGGCAAGATCCGCTATGTCGGCTGCTCCAACTATTCCGGCTGGCAGGTGATGAAGGCGCTCGGCATCAGCGACAGCCGTCATCAGCCGCGCTTCATCACGCAGCAGATCCACTACACGCTGGAAGCGCGCGAAGCGGAGTACGAACTGCTGCCGATTTCCGTCGACCAGGGGCTGGGCGTTCTGGTCTGGAGCCCGCTTGCCGGCGGATTGCTGTCCGGCAAATACCGCCGTGACAGCCCCACCGCCCGCCAACTCGCGGGCTGGTCGGAACCACCGATCCGCGACGAGGACCGGCTGTGGCGGATCGTCGATGTGCTTGTGGAGATCGG
>NZ_RZPW01000839.1:0-2542 GCF_003998455.1 Mesorhizobium sp. M7A.F.Ca.CA.001.08.2.1
CTGGATGCGGTGCGCCTTCAGGCCCGGCAAAAAGGCGAATCCATTGTCAGCCAGGCCGAGTTGGACGCCAACCGCGGCATAACCGCGGGTTTCAACCCGGTGACCGAGCTTTCGGCGGATCCGCACCGGATGGCGGTCAATCCGCGCCCGATCTTCACTCCGGTCGACCCACCGCTCGAGTTCCGGCTCGACGAGTTGGGCATGAACAACACCGATGGCTGCGAGAGCCAGGGCGAAATCAACGGCTTCCGGCTGCTGCGCATCGAGGCGCAGGATGGCGGCACGACCAAGCTGCTGCACGAGGACAAGGCGATACCGAAAAGCCGGGGTTGCCCGAACGGCTATCGCATCGGCGCCGTGCAGACCTTTTCCATGGACAGCCTCAGCGCCTATGCCGTGCTGATCGCGGTGCGCCAATACGGCTTTGAAGGCCCCGACTTTCGCTGGATCGCGGTGACCGGCCGCCTGTGACACCCCCTGCTCAACCCGCCGCGCGCGATCGTGCGCTGAACCGCCTTCGCCGCGCGATACCGACGCCGCGCACAGCACTTGTCGGCGCCTTGTTGTGGGCTGTGACAATGGGCGCCAGCGCGCTCCTCACCTTGTTTTTGGGCGACTGGGAGACGCCGGCGAAAATCCTCATTGTCACCATGCTGTTTGCGGCGGGAGCTGCGCTGGCCTTCCCCATCGGCCTGTTTGCGGCGCGGCTGGTCTCGCAGGGAAGACGCTGGGAAGTCGCTGTCGCCGCCGCCTTCGTGTGCCTAGCAGCGGCGACGATCGGCCTGACCGGCGGGCTGTTTGCCCTGCAGTACCGCTCCTACTACGCCGAGTGGCATGCGCCTGCTTTCACCCGCACCTGGGTCCTCCAGTTCGTCTTCACGACGTTGATTGCGCTCTATCAATTCGTGGTGCTGGGCATCCGGCTCTATTTTCCAGTTGGTTTCATCGCTCTGTTTACCGCGGGCGTCTGGTTTGCGCGCCAGCGGCGTTGAGCATTTTGCTCGCCTCTGTTAGGACGCGGGCAAACTTCTCGATATGTCAGGACTGACCGATGATCCCTCGCTATTCCCGGCCGGAAATGGTCGCCATCTGGTCGCCAGAAACCCGGTTCCGCATCTGGTTCGAGATCGAAGCCTATGCCTGCGACGCACTGGCCGAACTCGGCGTCATCCCCAGGGAAGCGGCAAAAACCATCTGGGAAAAGGGCAGTGCCGCAAAATTCGACGTCGAGGCGATCGACGAGATCGAACGCGTCACCAAGCATGACGTCATCGCCTTCCTGACCCATCTTGCCGAATTCGTCGGACCGGACGCCCGCTTCATCCACCAGGGCATGACCTCGTCCGACGTTCTCGACACCTGCTTCGCGGTACAGCTGACCCGCGCCAGCGACATCCTGCTCACCGACATCGACGGTCTGCTTGCAGCGCTCAAGCGCCGCGCCTTCGAGCACAAGAACACCGTCACCATTGGCCGCAGCCATGGCATCCATGCCGAGCCGACGACCTTCGGCGTCAAGCTGGCGCAAGCCTATGCCGAGTTCTCGCGCTGCCGCGAGCGGTTGGTGCACGCGCGAGAGGATATCGCCACCTGTGCGATCTCCGGGGCGGTCGGCACCTTCGCCAACATCGACCCCTATGTCGAGGAACATGTGGCGGCGAAGCTCGGCCTGAAGCCCGAGCCGGTGTCGACGCAGGTGATCCCGCGCGACCGCCACGCGATGTTCTTTGCCACGCTCGGCGTCATCGCCTCGTCGGTCGAGCGGCTGTCGATCGAGATAAGGCATTTGCAGCGCACCGAAGTGCTCGAAGCGGAAGAGTATTTTTCGCCGGGCCAAAAGGGCTCCTCGGCCATGCCGCACAAGCGCAACCCGGTGCTGACCGAAAACCTCACCGGCCTTGCCCGCATGGTTCGCTCCATGGCGATGCCGGCGATGGAGAATGTGGCGCTCTGGCATGAGCGCGACATTTCCCACTCCTCGGTCGAGCGCATGATCGGCCCTGACGCCACCGTGACGCTCGATTTCGCACTGTCACGGCTGACCGGCGTCATCGACAAGCTGCTCGTCTATCCCGACAACATGCTGAAGAACATGAACAAGTTCCGCGGCCTCGTGCATTCGCAGCGTGTCATGCTGGCGCTGACGCAGGCTGGGTTGTCTCGCGAAGACTCCTACCGTCTGGTCCAGCGCAACGCCATGAGGGTGTGGGAGCAAGGCGCTGATTTTCTTGAAGAATTACTGGCCGACAAGGAAGTGACCGCTGCCCTGCCCGAGGCCGAAATCCGCGAGAAATTCGACCTGGGCTATCACACCAAGCATGTCGACACGATCTTCAAGCGGGTGTTTGGCAAAGCCTGAGGCAAAGCGCTATACCGTCGCTGGCCGCGAGCGGCAGGCTTCACCTTCTCCCCTGTGGGCTAGCGTGCGCACACATTTGCTTCGGGTTCATTTTTGTGAGGCGAGAACGAAGCCGTCGACGATGGCGTTGAAGCGTCTGAGGCCTTGGGTGAAGGTGATGGGTCCTGGCGGGCGTTCCTTTTC
>NZ_RZPW01000083.1:0-12897 GCF_003998455.1 Mesorhizobium sp. M7A.F.Ca.CA.001.08.2.1
GACCACGGAGGCGGCGGTAAGTCTCAGGGACAATGAGGATTTCCGTGCCGGTCTCGAGGTGACGCCGGAGCGCCAGGCGGTCTGGGACGAACTCGACGGCCTCGATCGCTTCGTCGCGCGTAAGAAGATCGTCGAGCTGATGGAAGAGGGCGGCTTCCTCGAAAAGGTCGAGCCGCATCGCCACGCGGTGCCGCATGGCGATCGCGGCGGCGTGCCGATCGAGCCATTCCTGACCGAGCAATGGTATGCCAATGCGGCGGAGCTGGCCAAACCGGCGATCGCTTCAGTGCGCGAAGGTCGCACGAACTTCGTGCCGAAGAACTGGGAAAAGACCTATTTCGACTGGATGGAGAACATCCAGCCCTGGTGCATCTCGCGCCAGCTCTGGTGGGGTCATCAGATTCCGGCCTGGTACGGGCCCGACGGGCGCGTCTTCGTCGAAAAGACCGAGGAAGAGGCGCTGAGCGCCGCGATCGAATTCTATCTGGCGCTGGAAGGACCGTGGAAGGCCTGGGTCGAGGACAAGCTGGAGAACTTCAAGCCGGGCGAGATCCTGACCCGCGACGAGGATGTGCTGGACACCTGGTTCTCATCGGCGCTGTGGCCGTTTTCGACGCTGGGTTGGCCGGACGAGACGCCCGAGCTGAAGACCTACTACCAGACCGACGTGCTGGTGACAGGCTTCGACATCATCTTCTTCTGGGTCGCCCGCATGATGATGATGGGCCTGCACTTCATGGACGAGGAGCCATTCCACACCGTCTATGTCCATGCGTTGGTGCGCGACAAGAACGGCGCCAAGATGTCGAAGTCGAAAGGCAACGTCATCGATCCGCTCGACCTTATCGACGAATACGGCGCCGACGCGCTGCGCTTCACGCTGACGGTGATGGCGGCACAAGGCCGTGACGTGAAGCTCGATCCGGCGCGCATCGCCGGCTATCGCAATTTCGGCACCAAGCTGTGGAACGCTACGCGTTTTGCCGAGATGAACGAGGTCGCGCGCAATGACGATTTCTGGCTCAACGACGCCAAACTGGCGGTCAACCGCTGGATCCTGACCGAACTGACGCGGGCGGCGCGCGAGATCACGGACGGCATCACCTCATACCGCTTCAACGAGGCGGCGGGTGCCGCCTACCGCTTCGTCTGGAACCTGTTCTGCGACTGGTACCTGGAACTGCTGAAGCCGGTGTTCATGGGAACCGACGAGGCGGCCAAAGCCGAAAGCCGAGCCTGCGTCGCCTTCGTGCTCGACGAGATCTACAAGCTGCTGCATCCGATGATGCCGTTCATGACCGAGGAACTGTGGGCGCAGACCGCTGGCGAAGGCAAGCAACGCCCCTCGCTGCTGTGCCATGCCACGTGGCCGTCACCGGACTTCGAAGACGCCGAGGCTGCAGCCGACATCAATTGGCTGGTCGACCTCGTCTCCGGCATCCGCTCCGTGCGTTCGGAGATGAACGTGCCGCCGGCAGCCATCGCACCGCTCGTCGTGGTCGGCGCCAACGATGTGACACGCGAGCGCCTCGTTCGCGAGGAGTCGGCGATCAAGCGGCTGGCGCGGGTCGGCGACATCTCGCTTGCCGATATCGCGCCCAAGGGTTCGGCGCAGATCGTGCTCAACGAGGCGACGATCTGCCTGCCGCTTGGCAGCCTGATCGACCTCGCCGCCGAGGCTGCACGGTTGCAGAAGGAACTGGCCAAGGTGACCGAGGAGATCGCGCGCCTGCACAAGAAACTGTCGAACGAGAGGTTCGTGGCCAGCGCGCCGGCCGAGATCGTCGATGCCGAGCGTGAAAAGCTCGCCGAATACCGCGATGCACAGGACAAGCTGTCGATCGCGCTGGCCAGGGTTCGCGACGCCGGCTGAGGGTAGATTCGCGAGACTTTAGACCCCTCTAAAATGCTGGTTTTCCGCCTGGAAAATCAGCATTCCGTTGCGTTAATATTGACGTAAACGGAAGTTTTAGCCCCATTGTTGCCATAATGTAACAATGGGGCTCCCGGACCCCAAAAAAGGCCTGTTTTCGAGCCTTTTGGATGGTTTTCCCTGTTTTTTGAGAGCCGCTCAGCCTTCACAGACCATTTTTCGGCCTTGCCGCACCCGGTTGCATTTCCTCGAAAATGCGGCTGGCCAGTGTGTACATGTACGCCCGCGAATTCGTTGTTGCACCGTTAACCTGAATTGGTTCTAGCTTGGTGCACTCGAATTCGGGGGAGGACATTTCATGACTATTCTGCGACTGAAGGCGCTGCTGGGGGCGGGCTGCTTTTCGCTGGCTTTGATCGGGACGGCGATGAATCCGGCACATGCCGGCGGCCTGGAGCGTGGCGGCTACGATATCGATCTGCTGTTCGATCCTGCCCAAGTCACGGGTGAGGTCTCCGGCACCTATGTGATGCCGCAGCGCGACCTCAAGAACGTGAAGGACACCGACCCGTCCGACGGCCCCCTTAACCTCATGGGTTTCTCCAACAGTGCTCGCGATACCGAAAGCTATTGGGTGCCGAGCGTCGGCATCAAGGCGGGTATGGGCCCCGTCGATTGCCTCGTGGACTATGGCCAGCCGATTGGTGCGTCCAGCAACCCGGGTCGGAATTGGGCCGGCGCGAACAGCAATGTTGAAACCCAGGTGAAGAGCGAGGCTGTGGGTGGAACCTGCTCCTACAAAATGGATCTCGGCAAAGGACAGTTTCGTTTTATCGGCGGCGTGTTCCACGAGAATGTTTCTGGCTTCAAAGAACAATTGGTGGCTCCCATTCCCGGTGCGGGCATAGGGCGGCTTGACCTTGAGGGTGACGGCTGGGGATGGCGAGCCGGCGTTGCGTATGAGATTCCGGATATCGCCCTGCGCGCCAGCTTGGTCTATAATTCGGCGGTCAAGCTCAACAATTTGGACGGAACGCTGGATCTGTCTCAGGTTCCCGCGGCCCTCAATCCTTTAAATCCGTTTTTGGGCAAAGTGACGAATGTTAGTGGTTCTTCGCAGGTTCCGGATTCTGTAGAGCTCAAGCTTCAGTCGGGCATAGCTCCTGGCTGGCTGGCATTCGGATCCATCAAGTGGATGAATTGGAGCGAGCTACAGAGCATTCCGTTTTGTCCCACCGGCACGGCATCCTGCACGACGACCAGCCCATTGCGGCTTACCTCGCTCGATCTACTCTATCGCGATGGCTGGACGGTTTCCGGCGGCGTCGGCCACAAATTCAATGATCAGTGGAGCGGTGCGGCGGTTATCACGTGGGATCGCGGAACGTCGACCGGCCTGAGCGCCCAGACCGATACCTGGACCCTCAGCGGTGGCGTGGCCTACACGCCAACTCAGAACATCGAGGTTCGACTTGGGGGCGCGGTGGGAGTGCTGACCAGTGGATCGATCCATACGGCCGTAAACCCAGATGATGGCCTAACATATGACAATGGCTATACTGCGGACTTCGGCAACGACCTTGTCACGGCACTTTCAACATCATTGAAGGTCAAGTGGTAACGAATTGAAATTGCGCATGAAAGGCCGGGCACTGCCCGGCTTTTTTCGTTTGAGATCGCATTGCCCGCGATTGTCTCATCCAAGCTGCATTGCACGTAATCCAAACCGCTTGCGCCTCGTGCGATTGTGGCGTTTTGGCAACACTTTCTGAACAACCCCTGCGCTGGAAGCCGGGCTGAGGAAATTGCCCATTTCCCGCCATAAACCCGGCGCACCTCGATCTTGTCTCGGGACACGCGCCAAAAGGCTCGGCGAGGGGGCAGGCCGCTCCGCCCCATTTGCAGGGAAGATGGGGCAAGGAAGAGTATGGACGCCAAAGTCATCTCCAAGGCTAAGCTCCCTAGCCGCTATGTGACCGTCGGTCCGGCGCGTGCGCCGCATCGTTCCTATCTCTATGCCATGGGTTTGTCGGCGGCCGAGATTGCGCAGCCGCTGGTCGGGGTCGCCTCCTGCTGGAACGAGGCGGCGCCCTGCAACATTTCGCTGATGCGCCAGGCGCAGGTGGTCAAGAAGGGCGTCGCGGCCGCCAGCGGCACGCCGCGCGAATTCTGCACCATCACCGTCACCGATGGCATCGCCATGGGTCACCAGGGCATGAAGTCGTCGTTGGTGTCGCGCGAGGTCATCGCCGATTCGGTCGAGCTCACCATGCGCGGTCATTGCTACGACGCGCTGGTTGGGCTCGCCGGCTGCGACAAGTCGCTGCCCGGCATGATGATGGCCATGGTGCGGCTCAACGTGCCGTCGATCTTCATCTATGGCGGTTCGATCCTGCCCGGCAGCTATCGCGGCCGCCAGATCACCGTGCAGGATGTTTTCGAGGCGGTCGGCCAGCACTCGGTCGGCACGATCAGCGATGACGAACTGCTTGAGATCGAGCAGGTCGCGTGTCCCTCGGCCGGTTCCTGCGGCGCCCAGTTCACCGCCAACACCATGGCGACCGTCGCCGAGGCGATCGGCCTGGCGCTGCCCTATTCCTGCGGCGCGCCGGCGCCCTATGAAATGCGCGACCGGTTCAATTTCGCCTCGGGCGAAAAGATCATGGAGCTGATCGCCAGAAATATCCGGCCGCGCGACATCGTCACGCTGAAGGCGCTGGAGAATGCGGCGACCGTGGTCTCGGCCACCGGCGGTTCGACCAACGCGGCACTGCATCTGCCGGCGATCGCGCACGAGGCCGGCATCAAGTTCGATCTGTTCGACGTGGCCAAGATCTTCGAGAAGACGCCTTACATCGCCGACCTCAAGCCGGGCGGCAAATATGTCGCCAAGGACATGTTCGAGGCCGGCGGCATTCCGCTGCTGATGAAGACCCTGCTCGACCACGGCTATCTGCATGGCGACTGCATGACGGTGACTGGCCGCACTTTGGCCGAAAACATGCAGCACGTTGTCTGGAATGAGCATCAGGATGTGGTCCGCCCGGCCAACAGACCCATTACCCAAACCGGCGGTGTCGTGGGCTTGAAGGGAAACCTGGCCCCCGAAGGCGCGATCGTGAAGGTCGCGGGCATGGCGGAGTTGAAATTCTCCGGGCCGGCACGCTGCTTCGATTCGGAAGAGGAATGTTTCGAGGCGGTGACGCATCGCAACTACAGGGAAGGCGAGGTTCTCGTCATTCGCTATGAAGGACCGCGCGGCGGCCCCGGCATGCGCGAGATGCTGTCGACGACGGCAGCACTCTACGGCCAGGGCATGGGCGGCAAGGTGGCGCTGATCACCGACGGGCGCTTCTCGGGCGCGACGCGCGGTTTCTGCATCGGCCATGTCGGCCCCGAAGCAGCCGTGGGTGGCCCGATCGGACTGCTCAGGGATGGTGACGTGATCTCGATCGACGCGGTGAACGGCACGATCGATGTGGCGTTGTCCGATAGCGAACTGGCGGCGAGGGCAAAGACATGGAAGGCGCGCGCGACCGATTATCAGTCGGGCGCGATATGGAAATATGCACAGACGGTAGGGCCGGCGCGCGATGGCGCGGTGACCCATCCGGGCGGTGCGAAAGAAACACACTGTTATGCGGACATCTGAGTTGTTGAGGTCATCTGTCTTTTCGGCACTGGTCGTGGCCGCCACGTTTGGCGCGACCTTTGGCGCCGTCGGCCAGGCCATGGCCTTCGACGACAAGGTGTTCGACGACAAGACCGGGGTGAAGCCGCAATCGAGCCCCTGGGCGGTCTTCCAGTTCGGCTTCTCCGCCTACAAGAACGGCCACAAGGAGCAGGCTGCCGAGGCCTACAAATACGCCGCCGAAAACGGCCAGATCGGCGCCACCTGGAAGCTTGCCCGCATGTATGCCGAGGGCGACGGCGTGGCGCGCGACGACTATGAGGCGTTCAAGTTCTTCTCCGAGATCGTCGACCAGGATGTCGAGCCCGGCTCGCCCGAGGAAAGCTATGTCTCCGATGCGCTGGTGGCGCTTGGCGACTATTTGCGCACGGGCATTCCCGGCAGCCCGGTCACCGAGAACGAGGTGGCGGCCCAGGAATACTACATGCGCGCGGCTGCCAACTACCGCAACCCGAACGCACAGTTCGAGATGGGGCAGATGTTCCTGAAGGGCGAGGGCGGGGTGAAGGCCAGCGTCAAGCAGGCCGGGCGCTGGTTCCAACTCGCCGCCGAGAAAGGCCATGCCGGCGCCCAGGCGACGCTGGGCCATCTGTTGTTCCAGAGCGGCAAGATCGTTCGCGGCCTGGCGATGATGACGGCAGCGCTCGAACGCGCTTCGCCCGCTGACCAGCCCTGGATCCGCGGCATGCAGGAAGAGGCATTTGCCACCGCCGGCGAGGCCGACCGCCGCACCGCGATCTCGCTGGCCGATGATATCCTCACCAAGGGCAACAACGCGGACCAGTAGTTTTGCTGGCGGCTGAACTGCCGATCTCCCCCACAAGGCGCGAGATTGGCTCAGTTCGCGATCGGCTCCGTCGGCACCATGCTGGGCGCCGGCGTCGAGATCGGCGTGACATGGGGGTGTGGCGCCAGCGTGTTTTCCGGGCAGCTATCCCCGATCTTCGTCCACGAGGTGTTGTTGAGCACCATATCGCAGCGGGCCAGATGGCTCTGCTCGGCCACCGTCAGGCAGGCGACCTGACCGATCTGGTAGGATTTTCCATTGGCCAGGCATTCCTGGTCGGCAAATGCCGTACCAGGAACGGCCATGGCAAATGCCAGGCCAATGGGACAAAGATGAAATCGTGCGCTCATGGAACCCCAGCCGCCATGCTGGTCTGCAATGAACGGCGCGAAATGTGGCGATATGAGGGTTCAGCGCAGACGGGCCCGGCGAGGGTTCTCTCAAGCCGGCTGAAGCGCGAGATCGATCGCCACCGGGACATGGTCGGATGGTTTTTCCCAAGCGCGCACATGCTTTTCGATAGAGGCCGATGAGAATCGGTTGGCGGCTTCCGGCGACAAAAGCAGGTGGTCGATACGGATGCCGTTGTTCTTCTGCCAGGCGCCGGCCTGATAGTCCCAGAACGTATAGGTGTCGCGCGCGTCGGTGACCGCGCGCACCGCCTCGGTGAAACCAAGATTGAGCAGCCGGCGGAAGGCTTGTCGCGTCTGCGGCTGGAACAGGGCGTCGCCCAGCCAGTTCTCCGGAAACCGCGCGTCGATCGGCTCGGGAATGACGTTGTAGTCGCCGGCGAGCACCAGAGCCTCCTCAAGTCTCAGCCGTTCTTCGGCCCAGCGCTCAAGCCGCGCCATCCAGGACAGCTTGTAAGGAAACTTCTTCTCGTCATCGATCGGATTGCCGTTCGGCAGATAGAGCGAGGCGACACGCAAGGCGCCCTTGTCGGTTGAGAAAACGCCTTCGATGAAACGCGCCTGTTCATCGGCATCGTCGCCGGGCAGGCCCCTGATCACCTCGTCGAAGCGCAGCTTCGACAACAGCGCGACGCCGTTGAAACCCTTTTGGCCATGGGTTTCGACATTGTAGCCAAGCGCCTCGATCTCGGCGCGCGGGAACTGCTCGTCGACCGTCTTGATCTCCTGCAGGCAGACGATGTCGGGTGCGCTCTCGGTCAGCCAATGGGTCAGGTTGCCGATGCGGGCGCGGACACCGTTGATGTTCCAGGTGACGATTTTCATGGCGGTCTCGATGCTGTTCAGTTGGGCTCTTGCGGCGGATGGCGTTCGACGAGGCCGATCGTATTGCCAGCCGGGTCCTTTAGGAAGGCCATCCATTCGCTTTCCCCCGCTGGACCGAACTGGCCGTCCGTGTCGCGATGGACAAGCGTTGGCGGCGCGGTGAAGGGCACGCCGGCGGCAGCAGCCGAGGCATGGAACTGATCAAGGCCCGATATGTCGAGATAGACGGTTCCGGCCGGTACGCCGTCGGTGAACAGCAGCCTGATTTCTCCGGCCATGATGAAGGCGATGCCCGGCGGATCGAAGCGTGCATGGACGGCCATGCCAAGCACGTCGCGCCAGAAAGCCAGCGTCACGTCGAGGTCACGGCCAGCCGACAGCGCGATCTGACGGACCGCACCGATGGCAGGCATTCTATATGGAGAAACTCGTGCCGCAGCCGCAGGAGGCGACGGCGTTCGGATTGCGGATCTGGAACGACTGGCCCATCAGATCGTCGACGAAATCGATCACAGATCCGCCCATATAGACCAGCGACAAATCGTCGATCAGCACGGTGGCGCCGTCCTTCTCGATGGCGACGTCGTCGTCGTTGCGCGTATCGACCAGATCGAACTTGTAGGAGAAGCCCGAGCAGCCGCCGCCTTCGACCGAAACGCGCAGCGCCGTCTTGCCGGCTTCGTTCGAGACAATCCTGGCGATCCGCTTGGCGGCGGCCTCGGTCATATCGACTTTCATGGCAGTCTTGGCATCAGCGCCCATGGGCGTCACCTTGCTTTCGGTTTCACATGATAGGTATGAAGCGCGAGGGGCCAAGTCAACCTGGCTAAGTCAAACGCGGCAGCATCAGCCATGACCAGTGAGTTGGGCGACATCGGATTCGGCTATCGGCCACGCGCCGCCTATGCCTGCGATCCGGCAAACTCGCGCGGGCGGCTGTTCGACGAGGTGGAGAGCCCGACCCGCACGCCATTCCAGCGGGACCGTGACCGCATCATCCATTCGACGGCCTTCCGGCGGCTGAAGCACAAGACGCAGGTCTTCATCGCCCATGAAGGCGACCACTATCGCACCCGGCTGACCCATTCGATCGAAGTGGCGCAGATAGCGCGCGCCCTGGCACGGGCGCTGCGCGGCGACGAGGATCTGGCCGAGGCGGTGGCGCTGGTGCATGATTTCGGCCACACGCCCTTCGGCCACACCGGCGAGGACGCGCTCAACGAGAAGATGGCCGTCTGGGGCGGCTTCGACCACAACGCACAATCGCTGCGCATCGTGACAAGGCTGGAGGCGCGCTACGCCGAGTTCGACGGGCTCAACCTGACCTGGGAAACGCTGGAAGGCCTGGTCAAGCACAATGGGCCGCTGACGGATGCCAACGGCAAGGGTCTGAAAGGGCCGGTGCCACAGGCGATCCGTGATTATTCGCAACTGCACGATCTCGAACTCGACCGGTTCGCCGGCATCGAGGCGCAATGCGCGGCGATCGCCGACGATATCGCCTACAACACGCATGACATCGACGACGGGTTGAGGGCAGGGCTCTTGACGCTGGACATGCTGGAGACGGTTTCGCTGCCGGGAACGATCCTGAAAGGCGTGCGCGAACGCTATCCTTCCCTCGATGCCGTGCGCACCGGCCACGAACTGATGCGGCGGCAGATAACGGCCATGGTCGAGGACGTGATCAGGTCGACGACCGCCAATCTCGATCGCATCAGGCCGCCGAGCGCCGATGCAGTGAGGGCAGCTGGCGAGACGATGGTGGTTTTCTCGGCCGAAATGGCTGCCCTGGAGAAGGAACTGAAGGCCTTTCTGTACAAGCACCTCTACCGGCACGCGGAGGTTATGAGGGTGCGCGCGGATGCCGAGCAGATCGTCAAGGATCTGTTCGACGCCTATTTCGCCGATCCGCGCGCCATGCCGGATGGCTGGCGCGAGGGGCTGGATCGGGCCGATGATCGCATCAAGGCGCGCAGCGTCGCCGACTTCCTGGCGGGTATGACCGACACCTACGCGCTCAAGGAACACCGGCGTTTGTTTGACCATACGCCTGAATTGGGCTAGGGCGGGCTCGATTTTGCCGGCCAACGAGCCGGATTCGCTGCAAAGCCGCCAGAGCCAGACCCCAGAGTCACACAAATGAACATCTTCGCCGATTTCACCGCGCGAATCATAAAAGCCGTCGAAGCGCTTGATCTGAAAGACAAAGACGGCATTTCGCCTGACCTGTCGCGCATTGCCGTTGAGCCGCCGCGCGACGACAGCCATGGCGACCTGGCGACCAATGCGGCAATGGTGCTGGCCAAGCCGACCGGCCAGAACCCGCGCGCGCTGGCCGAAAGACTGGCGCAGGCGCTGCGCGACGACAAGGATGTCGCGGCAACAGAGGTGGCCGGCCCCGGTTTCGTCAATCTCAGGCTGAAGGACGGCTTCTGGCAGACACATCTGAGCGCACTGCTCGGCGAGGGCCGCAACTATGGCCGCTCGATGGTTGGCGGCGGCAGGAAGACCAATGTCGAATATGTCTCGGCCAATCCGACCGGACCGATGCATGTCGGCCATTGCCGGGGTGCTGTCGTCGGCGATGCACTTGCCAATCTGATGGCCTTCGCCGGTTACGACGTGACCAAGGAATACGTCATCAACGACGCCGGCTCGCAGATCGACGTGCTCGGCCGTTCCGCATTCCTGCGTTACCGCGAAGCGCTGGGTGACGACATCGGCGAGATTCCGGCCGGGCTTTATCCGGGCGATTACCTGGTGCCAGTTGGTCAGGCGCTGGTCGCGGAATTCGGCCGCTCGCTGCTGCAGATGCCCGATGACGAGGCGCTCGCCATCGTCAAGGATCGCACCATCGATGCGATGATGGCGATGATCCGCGAGGACCTGGCGATGCTCAACGTGCATCACGACGTGTTCTTCTCCGAGCGCACGCTGCACGCCGACAATGCCAGGAAGATCCGCTCCGCGATCAACGATCTGACGCTGAAGGGCCATATCTACAAGGGCAAGCTGCCGCCGCCCAAGGGCGAGAAACCCGACGATTGGGAGGACCGCGAGCAGACGCTGTTCCGCTCGACCGCGGTCGGCGACGACATGGACCGGGCGCTGGTCAAGTCGGACGGCTCATTCACCTATTTCGCCGCCGACGTTGCCTATCTCAAGGACAAGGTCGATCGCGGCTTCGTCGACCTGATCTATGTGCTCGGCGCCGACCATGGCGGCTACGTCAAGCGGCTGGAAGCCCTGGCGCGGGCGATTGCCGGCGAAGAGGTCAAGCTCACCGTGCTGCTGTGCAATCTGGTCAAGCTGTTTCGCGAGGGCGAACCGGTGCGTATGTCGAAGCGGTCGGGCGATTTCGTGACGCTGCGCGAAGTGGTGGAGGAGGTGGGCCGCGACGCGATCCGCTTCATGATGCTCTATCGCAAGAACGATGCGCCGCTGGATTTCGATTTCGCCAAGGTGACCGAGCAGTCCAAGGACAATCCGGTGTTCTATGTCCAGTACGCCTCGGCGCGCTGTCATTCGGTGTTCCGGCAGGCGAGCGAGCAACTGGGCGAAGCCAATTTCGACCGCAACAGCCTGGCGTCGGCCGCGGCATTGCTGACCGACGAGGGCGAGATCGGCCTGATCCGCAAGCTTGCCGAATACCCGCGGCTGATCGAGTCCGCCGCCCTTGCGCTCGAGCCGCATCGGCTGGCATTTTACCTCTATGATCTGGCTTCCAGCTTCCACGGGCACTGGAACCGTGGCACGGATAATCCGGACTTACGTTTTGTTAAGGTTAACGACCGACAATTGACGCATGCCAGACTAGGGCTGGTGCAGGCTGTTTCGGACGTTTTGACGTCCGGCCTGACGTTGATCGGGGCCGCCGCGCCCACTGAAATGCGTTAGGTTTGACTAAATAACCTGTCACCTTTTGCCCACATTGCGCTGGTAAGGGCCAACCCTACGCGACGTCCATGGCGTCCGAATGAGTGCGAGTTCGGGAACAATAATGGCAGACAGAACCCAGCTGAGAGTAGCCGACAACAACGACATCGCTGAGGATGATCCGTTCGCGGAACTGACCAGGATCATGGGATTCGACCCGCGCCAGCCGGTCAGGCCGCAATCGCCCGCCCAGCCGCAGGCCCCAGCCGCCGATCGCGGGCTCGAAGAGGGCGATTTCGATATCGATCTCGAGAAAGAAATGATGGGCGAGTTCGGCGCTGACGACAGCGACGCCGCTCCGGTTGTCCAGGCTCATGAGCCGACTTTCGTGCATGAGCCGGCATTCGAAGCGGCTGACGCCAGCGCGATGGACGACGAGCTTTCGGTGTCGCTCGACGACGATTTCGAACTGGACATGGCTGAGATCGACGACCACGTCGCCGGCGCCAGCCATGCGGTCGCCGCTGAAGCCGTGCCGTCCGTCGAGCCCGCTTTCGCGTCCGATATTGGCGTTGCCGTCGCCGGTTCGCTCGAGGACGTGTCCCCCTTCGAGGACGATCAGTCGATGGCGGACGAGCTTGCCGCCTCGCTCGACCAGGACCTTCGGATCGATGAGGAAGCCGAAGAGGCCCTGTACAGCGCTGCCGATACGCCCGCTTCTGTCGAGCCGGTTGCCTCCGATGACGAATTCGACGATGCGGTGGCAATGTCGCTTGAAGACGATCTGATGCTCGACGACCATTCGGCGGCGGAACAGTCATTCATGGCCGCCGATCCCGTCGAGCATGCCATGCCGGAGCAGGCGGCGGCGCTTGACGGCCAGGCAATCTCCGACGAGAGCTTTGCTGGCCTCGACGATGCCATGGCCGATGTCGACATGGATTTCGACGTTCGCGCGGATGAGCCGATCGCCTTCGACGAGCCGGAAGCGCATGAAGTGCTTGCCGATGCTGCGGACTCAACAAGCGAGATTTCCAACCCTGAAGGCCTGTCGGACGATGCCTTCGACCTGAACTTTGAAGATTCGTTCGCCGAAACGGTCGAAGAGCCGGTCGCCGAAGTTGCTGCCGCTACGATCCAGCCGGCGGCGCCAGAAGCCAATGTCGCGCCGGCGGTGCACGCCCCGATTGCGGACGAACGGAGCCTGGAAGACGAGTTGAATGCGCTGCTGGGCGCCATGACTTCCCGCACGGCGCCGGCGGCCAGCGAGCCTGTCACGGCTCAGCCGGCTGTCGCTGCCCCGCCGCCTGTTGCCGAGCCTGCCGAGGAACCGGCCGACCTTGTCGGCGACCTCGACTGGGATCTTGACGAAACCACGCCTGAGCAAAATCGACATGTTGGCACGGCCCAAGCGGCCGACGCGGATATTGAC
>NZ_RZPW01000840.1:0-2539 GCF_003998455.1 Mesorhizobium sp. M7A.F.Ca.CA.001.08.2.1
GATCTCCGGCGGTACATCCAGAAAGTCGTACTGCCTGCCACTCGCTACAAACCGCACTGAGAGAACCCTGGTTTCCGGGTCGTATTCGAACTTGCGTATTGAGGTCGACGGCATGGTGCACCAGGTCATTGCCAGTGAGCGACCCGCGAGATGGCCCGCCCTGTGAGGAAGCAGAGAGCGGGCCGACCACGGCTGTACGTCCATGGCCATCATCGCCTCCACGGAAGGACGGTGACAGCATTCCAACTCCCATTGGATTTCGGTGTTCCACACATAAACAAAAAGGCCCGCCACCTCTCGGCAGCGGGCAGTGTAGGTCGCTAGGATCACCCAGCGGTACCTAAAGTACACCCCGCCTCGCCAAAAGGGAAATGTTAGGTATCTCTAATGGATGATTCGGACCCTGGGGCTGACCGTGGGGTATCAAATCCGAGAATATCCTGCGGGCCAGGTCGATAGCGGAATACCGAGCTGGGGCCCCGACATCCTATTGGGCCGCCGCACAGGCAACGAAAATGCCCGTGACGCTACACCGATCCGGAAACTACTTTCTTGAGGTGACCGATGCGAGCACGGGAGGGTGTTCGCCTACCAATACACCGATTTGCTCTACTGAGTGGCTTTGAGCAGCGGCTGCTGCTTCACCTCCGGGCCAAACCGGCCGCTCCATTCATAGCCGCAGCGGGCTGTCCTAGGGGATAGTTGGACTGGACGGTGTGTTGATTCACCCCTGCTGGATGGCTGAGGTGCAAAACCATGCAAACCACAATGCCCCGATACGCGACAGAAAAGCGGTTGCATCGTCGACTTTATTCAAGCCGGAATTCAACCGCATGCTTGTCGGACTCACGAATGAGGCCACTGTCCATGGCGGCTTCGAACGCCTTGGTGAAATACTGATCATCGGAGGCCTCGTGATCCTGCTGCGCAAGATCGATCGGCAGGGCTCCGATCACGCGGCCCGTTGTCTTCTCGATAACCGTGACGGTCCTCTGCATCATGGTTTGTTGACCGTGTCGTCGACTGCGTTGGCCGTTGCCTTGACGTCCCGGCCGACGCCTCGGACGGTGTTGGCGCAGGCCGCAAGGGCAAAGGCACAGGCAAGAATGACAATCGGTGTGATGCGTAGCAGTTTCATGGACGGGTTCTCCTATTTGTGATTATCAAGTCCGCTTTGCCGTATCGCACCTGTAACCGCCATCACCTTGTTGTGGGCGGCCGCTTCATCTGCGGTGTCAAAGGGCGTTGCGATGGTCGTCCCATCCAGAGCCAGTATCACAGCCAGGAACGGAAGGCCGATCAGCGGTGGTGCGTAGACAACGTACGCTGGGCGGGCATTCTTCATCGCCCATGTAGCACCATTTGTCGGTCAGGACCTAATCCACCTTAAAATGCCGAAGCGCCTCTATTCTTCACATCGCCGACTTCCTGCACCACCGTGGCAAGCGATTCCTTCTATAGGAAACAGCCATGATTTTTCCTTCCGGGTAGTGATTGGGGTATGGTCGTGGAGAAATCTGCTGACAGCAAGTCGGCGACCTGGCCCCAAGTCCTATGCGTGCGAGGATGGCCATGGATCAGAAGCAGAGGCGGCCCAGATCCGCCATGCCGAAGCCTTATCGGCCCGCCCTCGGTTTCCAACATTTCAAGCACGAAGTTGTCGAACATCTGCCATCCTCAAAAATGGGCGGTTGTCGGCTTGAAGAACTCCATGAGCATGGATTGGTTCGGGACGTGCCAATCGCGACTGCAGATCGTTTCGGCTCCCGGTTAGCTTTCGCTCAGGGCTCATTCTGGACGCGAATGGCTAGACGGATTTAACGGAGCAGGCCCTCGTCGTCGAACGCGTTCCAGCCCTTCAACTTGGGCCGGGGAGCGTCATCTCTGGGGTTATTCCCGGCACCGCGACCCTTCTCGCTACCCTTTCCCGCCCGCGTCAGGGCAGCCTTGCCGGCGCCACGTCGCCTGTTCTCTGTAACTTGCTGCGCGTCCTCTTCACGCCAAAGGCTTGGCAGATCACGATCAAGGATGTCTTCGATGTGCTTGGGATCGAACACGTGGAAGGTGACGGCCTTGGATCGACCGCGCATCTTCACGGTGCGGGTGCCAATGCTTTGCAGCCGTCCGTTTTTCAGCCACTTGTGACGCTCACGCGAAGAGATCGCAAGGATGTCTTCGGCCTCGCGCGGCAGGACCGGGAGTACTGCGATGGTTTCCAGTGCCTTGGCGATCTTGTTCGAGGCGGCCTCGAACTCTTCGGCATCGTCTTCGCGCATCCGCAATGTCATGCGACCAGTCTCGGCTTTGACGTACTTCCTCACCGCCCAAGGCAGGCGGGCACGTATTTCACGCTCGATACCTTTCGTGCGCACCGACGAGCCAAGCGTCGCTGATGGCGGAAGGGGCCACTCGGTAATCAGTGACAACGAGGTGCTGACGCTTTGGCGAGAGCCGCGATCTCGAGGGGCCACAATTGCCGCAGCCAAGCCGCCAAGAATCTTTCGTGTTTGCGCAAAACGCACCGGCATCTGAGCTAGTC